>JAZLFI010000180.1:0-4365 GCA_045615725.1 Oscillospiraceae bacterium | reverse complement strand
TGTAAACTGCGATAAGTGGTGGGAGGCATCCCTTAAAACCTTTGTGTTTTTCCTTATAAGCCAGCCGCTTATCTATCTCATTGAAGTTCCATTTGTCGAGCTTGGCTGGGGCGTGTTCCAGTACTACCGCTACTGGTTTATCCTCACCGTTTTAACCCTGCCCGGTGCGGCAGTTGCATTCCTGCTCAAGAGAAAGGACTGGCTCAGCGTTGCAGTGCTTTCCGTTGCGACGGGCTACCTCGCCTATGCATCGGTTGATTATTTCTATACCGCAATGGCAAGATTTCCTCATCACATCATAAGCGCGGTGTTCTGCCTTGCGCTTGCGGTTTTCTTCGTCTTCGTTCTACTGGACGAAAAGAAGCACCGCCTTGCCGCACTTGCGGTAATTGCCGCCGTGCTCATCTTCTGCGCCATTGTATTTAAGCCCATAAGCACTCAGGAGCTTGTGCTCGGCGACGGAGAATGGACCTGCAGTGTTGACGATGAATCCGTCGCTACGGCGGAGGTAACCGGTGACCGCGCCGTCATCCATGCCGAGGGTGAGGGTACCACCCTGATGGTATTTACGAATTCCGACGGAACGGTGGAGGAATACTATGTCACCGTAAGCGGCGGCGGAATTTTCACGACAGCTATGGGTTAAGACTAAAAAATCAAAAATAATCCTTGTAATACCAAAAAAGCTGTGGTATAGTAGTAAAGCTAATCACGTATATATCGAAAGGATTGAATATAAATGAGCACTCTCAAACTTATATTAACCATTATCCAGCTTATCTCCGGTCTTGCAGTTACCGTCGTCGTTCTCATGCAGAGCGGCAAGAGCGCAGGCCTTTCCGGTGCTA
The DNA here is from genome assembly GCA_045615725.1 of Oscillospiraceae bacterium. Classification (GTDB taxonomy): domain Bacteria; phylum Bacillota; class Clostridia; order Oscillospirales; family Oscillospiraceae; genus F23-B02. The sequence goes on along the minus strand of JAZLFI010000180.1, from coordinate 3,517 downwards.
TCGCCGGCGGCGCAGAGACCTTCCTCTCCAAGGGCAAGGCAAAGAGCCTGGACGCAAAGCTTGCAAAGGCAACCAAGTGGTTCGCTCTCGTTTTCGTTCTGCTCACCCTCGCACTGAACCTCATCTGATAAAAAATCACTAAGACACGGTCAAACGACCGTGTCTTTTTTATTGCATACAAACACTACATGTGGTATAATTAATCGGATAAAAATAGATTATAATACAAATCTGTCCGAAAGGAATAAACGATTATGTGTGGAATAGTAGGATATGTCGGCTCCGAGCAGGCCGCCCCCATTCTGCTGGATGGTCTGGCAAGACTCGAATACCGCGGATATGACTCTGCAGGTATCGCAGTAGTATCGGATGCCCGTCAGCTTCAGGTGAAAAAATCAAAGGGCCGTCTTCAGGTCCTCAGTGATATTGTCAACGGTGGAAAAAGCGTCGAAGGCAGAATAGGTATAGGCCACACGCGCTGGGCAACCCACGGCGAGCCCAACGACGTAAACGCCCACCCCCATCTCAGCGGCGATGAGAAGATTGCGGTTGTTCACAACGGCATCATAGAAAATTATGTTGAAATTCGCGATTTTCTCAAGTCCAAGGGCTATGAGTTCAAGTCCGCGACCGACACCGAGGTCGTATGCCAGCTTATGGCTTACTACTATGCCGAGTGCGGCGACGCATTCAAGGCGATATTTAAGGTAATCCACCGCGTCGAGGGCGCATATGCGCTGGGCATCATCTGTAAGGATGACCCCGACCGCATAATTGCCGCACGCAAGGACGCACCTCTGCTTCTCGGCTTCGGCGAGGGCTGCAACTTCATCGCATCCGACGTTACCGCAATCATTAAGCACACCCGCGAGGTCGCTTATATGGAGGACGGCGAGGTCGCAGTTATCTCCCGCGAGGGCATTCAGGTTTATAACTCCATGGCACAGCCCATTGAGAAAGAGCACAGCACCATTGACTGGGACGTTTCCGCTGCTGAAAAGGGCGGCTATGCCCACTTCATGCTCAAGGAGATTATGGAACAGCCCGAGGCTATCCGCAAGACCGCATTCACCAGAATCCACGACAACCGCATCGAGTTCGAGGATCTGAACATCGACGAGGAATACATAAAGAATATCTCCAAGATTTACATAGTTGCCTGCGGTTCTTCATATCATGTAGGTATGGTGGGTAAGTATAACATCGAGCGCATGACAAGAAAACCCGTTGAGGTCTGCCTTGCATCCGAGTTCAGATACTCCGATCCCCTGGTTGACGAGCGTTGCCTTGTAATCGTCATCAGCCAGTCAGGCGAAACTCTGGACACCATGGCGGCACTGCGCGAGGCTAAGAATCTCGGCGCGCACATTCTGTCCATCGTCAATGTCGTGGGCTCATCTATCGCAAGAGAGTCGGACGATGTTATATACACATGGGCAGGTCCCGAGATTGCCGTTGCAACCACCAAGGCATATTCAACCCAGCTCGTTCTGCTCAACATGCTCGGCCTTTACTTTGCCGATATTCTCGGCACAGTCGACGCAAAGGAGTACAGCGCAATTGTCGATGAGCTTCTCCGTCTGCCCGGTAAGATGGAAACCATGCTGGAGAATATCGACGATATTAAGCGCTTTGCATCCAACTACTTTAACCACAATTCCGTGTTCTTCATCGGACGCAATCTGGACTACGCAATGGGCCTTGAGGGTTCGTTGAAGCTCAAGGAAATTTCCTACATCCATTCCGAAGCCTACGCATCCGGCGAACTGAAGCACGGAACAATCTCCCTCATCGAAGAGGGAACACTGGTTGTTGCCCTCGGCACCTATACACCGCTATTTGACAAGGCCATGAGCAATGTCGTCGAGGTTCAGGCTCGCGGTGCCGATGTTCTGGCACTCACCACCGAGAGCCATGAAAAAGAGATGAAGAAAACGGTCGCAAACGTCATGACCGTTCCCGATTCCCACATTATATTCCAGCCCTCTCTGGGCGTCGTTCCGCTTCAGCTGTTTGCATATTATGTTGCACTGCTTCGCGGATGTGATATTGACAAACCCAGAAACCTGGCAAAGAGCGTTACCGTTGAATAAGAGGAGAAATCAATGTTTTTAACCTTCCTTTCGTGCGTGGTCTGTAAGGCCACGCATGGCATTTTAAGACTTCTTAAGAAAGGCGGCACATCACTTCCCGGTGTGCTCGCACTGAAAATCTGCCCCAATATTTTAGAGCGTCTTTCAAAGAATATTAATGTTATTGCCCTGACCGGAACAAACGGCAAGACCACTTCCGCACGCATGGTTGAAAAGGCCTTGTTAAATTCGGGCAAGAATGTCTTTGCAAACCGTTCGGGTGCAAACCTGATAGCCGGTATAACAACGGAGTTTATCATGAACGCCAATGTTTTCGGCAAGCCCAAATGCGACTGGGCGGTTATTGAATGCGACGAGGCGACCACTCCCAAGGTATTCCCCGCAATTAAGCCCAGAGTTGTTATCGTAACAAACCTCTTCCGCGACCAGACCGACCGCTACGGCGGAGTTTTAGCACCCCGCGACATGATTGCCGAGGCGCTGAAGAACAGCCCCGAAACCGTTGTCTGCGTAAACGGGGACTGCCCGCTGACTTCCTCCATTGCCGATATGATTGACAATAAAAAGGTCTTCTTCGGCATGGACTGTAAAAAGGCGGAAAAGATTGACGCAACCGAAAGCCTCGAATGCCCCGTATGCGGCGAGAAGATGAGCTATTCCTACGTTACCTACTCAAATCTCGGCGGTTTTACCTGCCCCAAGTGCGGCGCACACCGCCGTGACGCAGATGTTGCCATTACGGAAATCCTCGGTGCGAACACCTTTAAGCTGAGCGAAAACGGCAAGCTGAATGTCTGCGAGGTAAAGCTTCCCAGCATTTACAACATGTACAATGCGGCAGGCACCATAGCCGCAATCGGCGCGGCAGGACTTGACACTGCCCCCGCATACGAAGCAGTCAAGGACTTTGACTGCGGCTTTGGCAGAATGGAGCGCTTCGCCCTCGGCAAAAAGGGCATGCAGATGCTTCTTATTAAGAACACCGCGGCAGTCAACCAGACCCTTGAGTATATAGTTGAGCAGACGGGCACAAAGACCGTTGCATTCACCATGAATAACCGCGCGGCTGACGGAAGAGACCCCAGCTGGCTTGAGGATGCAGATTTTGAGCTTCTCGCCGAGGATAAGAACATTAAGGAAATCATCGTCGGCGGCGAAATCTGCGAGCTTCTCGTTACACGACTCAAGAAGGCTGGCCTTGAGTGCCGCGTGCAGAACGATTACGATAAGCTTATCGAAGAGCTCCAAAATTGCGAAAACAGCATTTACATCATGCCCAGCTACACCGCAATGCTGGATTTGAGACAGAAGCTCGTCAATAAATTAGGCGGCAAGAACTTCTGGGAATAATAAAGGAAGATACGAATGATAAGGTTTTATAACGGAAAAGTTTTAAGCTTCGTAAACGGCACCGAAATCACCGA
>JAZLFI010000179.1:0-5835 GCA_045615725.1 Oscillospiraceae bacterium | reverse complement strand
GAAATCGTCCTCGCCCTCGGGCAAACAGCATTTCTTAATTTCTCCCGCAAAGATATCGGAAAGATAGTCCTCGGGACCCCATATGAAATACAGCCGCTGAGGTCCGTTCTCCTTGAGGATGCGCATCTGCTCGGCATAATTAAATTTTATTTCTTCTTTAGATTTTCTTGCCATGTGTTCACCTCAGGCAGGCTTTATGATTATCCTGCCCATCAAATCTGTTCTGTATATTGTAACACCGTATGCCTCGAGTCTTTCTAGGACTGTGTTAGTGGGATGTCCGTAGTTATTATAGCCGACGCTTATTACCGCGGCTTCGGGCTGTGCCTCCTGCAAGAGCTCCTGCGAGCAGGAATGCTTTGAGCCATGGTGCCCCGCAACAATCAGGTCTGTGCCGGATAAATCCTCATTATCGCAAAGCTCGCATTCAACGCTTTTTGAGGCATCGCCCGTTATCAGCACGTCATATCCGTCCACCGATGCCGTAAGGCATAGGCACTGTTCGTTTTCATCGCCCTTTTCCGAGGGCTCATATATATTAAGGCTTATATCGCCGTAGGCAATGCTCTGCTTTGAGCTGACGAATACCACTTCGACGTCGTTATCCTCAGCCGCTTTCATTATCTTTTCATACAGGCCGTTTTCTGCCGTTTCTGCGGCGGCAGCCGACATGATGATCGTTTTAACGTCTATTGTATTTAACAGCCGCACAACGCTTTTTGCGTGGTCAGAATGCAGATGTGTGAGCAAAAGCGCGTCCACATTATTTCTTCCGTGACTGTGGAGATAGCTCGACATATCTCCAGCCGCATTATTAAGCGTTCCCGCGCTTCCGCAGTCAACGACTACACAGTTTTTTCCGTCGCTCAATGCTATACTCTGCCCGTTTCCCGCATCCATAACGGCAACCGTTCCATCGGATACAGTCATGTTGAAATGAGCAATGCACAGAATTGCCGCAAGGCTTGCAATTGATATTCCAAGCGGAACAATCGGACGGAACTTTTCCTTATTATACACGCCGCAGATAACGAATATCGCGTATGTCAAAGCAAGCCACCATATTATCTGCGCGTTTTCCGTGTACAGTGCCGCAAAGGGTATCTTCGCAATACATTTTACCACCAACGCAATATAATGCACAAGATATGAAAGCACTGCCGCGATGATTTTTCCCGCAGAGGGAATTATATATCCCACTGCGCAGGCAAAATAGCCGCCACAGAAAAGAAATGTTATCGACCAGAGGCAGAGTATATTCGAAACTATGCTCAGAATCGAAACGTAGCCGAAATGTATTGCCGCTACGGGGAACGAAAAAACAGAAACCGCTACTGAAGATGCGGCTATTCCGAGAAGATAGCAGACAAGGCGGTTTTCGGTATTGAACTTCTCTTTAATCCACTGATAAATTCTGTCACCGAACAAGGTGATACCCGCCATTGATGTAAACGAAAGCTGAAGTCCGATATTTCCGCAGGCAAAGGGGTTTATGAGCAGTATCAGCGCAAGGGCAAAGCTCAGAGATGTTATGGCATCGTTTTCTCTGTTAAAAAGCGGAGCTATGAGCAGAAGCATCTGCATAAAACCTGCGCGGACAGCGGATGCGGGTGCGCCGACCATAATGACAAAGAGCCATACAAGCGCTATACACAAGACAGCGCTTCTTCGGTTTTTGCCGAGGACAAGCTGTAAAAATCCCACAAGAAATGCAACGTGCATTCCCGATACGGCAACGACATGGGAAAGCCCCGCAATATTCATAGCGCAGGATAAATCCTCGTGCTCGGCATAATATTCGCTCTTATCGCCCGTGAGCAGGGCTTTCATGAAAAATGCCGCATCATCGGGGAAAATTTCATCAATCTTCTCTCTCAGGCTGTTTCCGATATACTGTGGGAAATACAAAAACGATTTATCCCAACGGCCTGTCTTTTCTATCTCGCCGTTTACAGTTCCGACAATATAAAGTCCCTTGGATATATTGGCATCGTACTCGGAGTTATAGCGCATATTGGCAGGGTTGAGCTTGAGGGTAACCGTTATCTCATCGCCGGGGATGAGTGTCGCTTCCTCGCTGTCATAGTCGATGATAAGCCCTGACACATGGGGAAGCTTATCGTCGCAGAAGCGTACGTTCTGCAATATGCAGTAATCGCGGATATCGGGGTATGAGGTAACTCTTGCGGACACTGTCAGCTTCTCGTCGACCAAATCCTCGCAGGGTGCGAGAACACGCTCATAATGGACATGATAAAGCGAAAATCCGCATGCTAGCGCAAGGCCGATGAGCGTTACTCTTCGGCCGAGATTATTATGAATAACAAGACCTGCAAGGCCGATTACCGCAAACGCTATGGAAAGCGGTACAAGCCACTGTGCAGGAATAAGATAATGCGCCAGAAACACCGCCGCGGCAAATGATACAGACAGCGTTGCAAGCTTACGAATTCCCCTCATACTTCCCTCATAAAAAAAGCAGAAAGGCCGTGGTCTTTCTGCTTTAAATACATTTATCAGCCCATTTCAACGCCGAGAGTTTTGCCGCCGAGGAGATGGAAATGGATGTGCTTTACGGTCTGACCGCCGTCTTCACCGCAGTTATTTACTACGCGGTAACCGTTAGTGAGTCCCTCTGCCTTTGCAATCTTTCCGATTGCTTCGAAAACCTTGGCAATCAGTGCGGAATTACTCTCGTCAATCTTATCTGCACAGCAGATGTGTTCCTTGGGCATTACGAGGACATGTACGGGTGCCATTGGATTAATGTCACGGAATGCGAAAACATAATCGTCTTCATAGACCTTGGTGCAGGGAATTTCGCCTGCTATGATTTTGCAAAACAGACAGTCGTTCATAATTATCCTCCTATTTTTTCACTTACAAATGCTTCAACGCTGTTAAGCGCTTCGTTTACCTTGGATACGTATGTGCCGCCGCCCATTGCGCTGTCGGGCTTGCCGCCGCCCTTGCCGCCTGCTACTGCGCAGACAGAGCGGATTATATCGCCTGCCTTGAGTCCCTTTGCAACTGCCGCCTTGCCGCAGGATGCGACGAAGGTTACCTTTGCATCGGTTGCGGATGAAAGGACTGCTACCATTGCTTCGTCCTTATCGCGGAGGAAGTCACCGAACTTTCTCAGGTCGTTGCCGACAAGGTCGTTTCTCTCTGCTGTGAGCACCTTGACTCCGCCAATCTCCTTTGCGGATGCTATCAGACGGTCAACCTCGCCTGCAAGTGCCTGATCTTTCATGCGCTCGATTTCCTGGCGCATTTCCTTAAGCTCAGCCATGAGCGCTTCCGCACGTGCGGTAAGCTCAACAGGCTTCGCCTTTATAACTTCAGCGGTCTTTGCAATCTTTGCTTCGTTTTCGGCGGCGGACTTGAGATATTCCTTACCGACGATAGCTTCAATTCTTCTGACGCCTGATGCTACGGAGCATTCGCTTACGATATGGAATGCGCCTACCTTTGCGGTATTAGAAAGATGTGTGCCGCCGCAAAGTTCTGTGCTTACATTGCCCATCTTGACTACGCGGACAACATCCCCGTACTTTTCGCCGAAGAGTGCGGTTGCACCCATTGCCTTTGCTTCGTCAACGGGCATTTCGGTAACGGTGATGTCATAACCTGCGAGGACAGCGTCGTTTACTATCTTCTCGACCTCTCTGAGTTCCTCTGCGGAAACTGCATTGAAGTGGGTAAAGTCAAATCTCAGCTTATCGGCGTCAACAAGTGAGCCAGCCTGATTTACATGGTCGCCCAGCACTTCTCGGAGGGCTGAATGAAGCAGATGAGTAGCGGAGTGTGCGCGGGAGATTGCGCTTCTTCTCTCGGGGCAGACACTTGCGAATACTTCTTCGCCGACATTGAGTCCGCCTGCAACCAGCTTGCCGTAATGCAGGTACTTGTTGCCCTTATCCTTCTTTACGTTTGTAACCTCGAACTTGGTGAATTCGCCCTTGTCAATATCCTCAAGGCTGAAGCCGATGCTGCCGTGGTCGGCAAGCTGTCCGCCCATTTCAGCGTAGAAGGGAGTTTTATCAAGAACTACGATGCCCTCCATGCCTGCCGTGAGCTCGGATACAGGCTCTTCGCCGAACACAAGTGCAAGTACCTTTGCCGAATCGCTGAGCTTATCATAGCCTGTAAACTCGGTGGGAGTTGTATCAAGACCGAGGTCAATGCCTGCCCAGCCGAGGTCGCCCAGAGCTTCACGTGCCTTTCTTGCACGGACTCTCTGCTCTTCCATGAGGCGCTTAAATTCGTCGGTATCAAGGCTCATTCCCTCGTCCTCAACCATTTCCTGAGTGAGGTCTACGGGGAAACCGTAAGTATCATAAAGCTTGAATGCATCTGCACCAGAGAATACGTTTTCGCCCTTTGCCTTATGCTCGGAGAGAATGGATGCAAATATCTGCATGCCTGCGTCGATTGTCTTTGCGAAGTTTTCTTCCTCGCTCTTGATTACGCGGGTGATGTAATCCTGCTTCTCGCGAAGCTCGGGATACTGGCACTCGTTCTCGTGGATAACGGTGTCGATAACCTTATAGAGGAAAGGCTCATTAACACCGAGGAGCTTGCCGTGACGTGCGGCGCGGCGGAGAAGTCTGCGGAGAACATAGCCGCGGCCTTCGTTTGAGGGCAGAACACCGTCGCAAATCATGAAGCAGGCGGAACGTATATGGTCGGTGATAACACGGAGAGAAACGTCCATCTTATGGGTCTTTCCGTAATATGCGCCCGTAATCTCGGACACCTTATTGGTGATGTTCATAACGGTATCGACATCAAAGAGGGAGTCAACGCCCTGGCATACAACCGCAAGACGTTCAAGTCCCATGCCGGTGTCGATATTCTTCTGAGCAAGGTCGGAGTAATGACCTTCGCCGTCGTTATCGAACTGGGAGAAGACGTTATTCCACACTTCCATGTAGCGGTCGCAGTCACAGCCGACGGTGCAGTCGGGCTTGCCGCAGCCGTACTTTTCGCCGCGGTCATAGTAGATTTCACTGCAGGGGCCGCAGGGACCTGCGCCGTGCTCCCAGAAGTTATCCCCCTTGCCGAACTTGAAAATTCGCTCGGCGGGAATGCCGATATCCTTATTCCAAATCTCCCATGCCTCATCGTCATCAACATAAACGGAGGGATAGAGTCTGTCGGGGTCGATGCCAACCCACTCATCGGAGGTCAGGAACTCCCAGCTATATGCTATTGCATCTTTCTTGAAGTAATCGCCGAAGGAGAAGTTGCCCAGCATCTCGAAATAGGTGCCGTGGCGGGCGGTCTTGCCGATATTCTCGATATCGCCTGTGCGGATGCACTTCTGGCAGGTGCAGACACGGGATTTGGGAGGGGTCTGCTCGCCCTTGAAGAAGGGCTTCATGGGTGCCATGCCCGAATTTATAAGGAGCAGGCTTGCGTCATTCTGGGGTATAAGCGAGAAAGACGGAAGTCTTTTATGTCCTTTGCTTTCAAAGAAGCTGAGGAACATTTCTCTCAGCTCATTCAGTCCGTATGCTTTCATTTATCTTCTCCTTGCTGTTTGAGTCGTCTTAGTATGGAAAGCTCGCCGCAGGAACGCGGAAGCTGCATTTCAAATTTCATCATCGCATGGGGTGTTGAATTTATTGTCTCCCCAGCTTCATTTTTCATTTCGCCCACAGTAAACTCAATGGGCTCGCCGTCATTGGTTACAAGCTCAACTCTGTCGCCTGTGCAGAAGCGGTTGCGCTGAGTCAGCACAGCTCGTCCGTCCTCGTCGCAGTCTTCCACGATTGCGCAGACGTCCGCATCGGTTGTATAGCTTGCCTCGGCGTAATGCTGACCGGGGTC
>JAZLFI010000178.1:0-4529 GCA_045615725.1 Oscillospiraceae bacterium | reverse complement strand
CTTCGTCCCTGATAAAAGAAGTTTACAACCCGAAGGCCTTCTTCCTTCACGCGGCGTTGCTGGGTCAGGCTTTCGCCCATTGCCCAATATTCCCCACTGCTGCCTCCCGTAGGAGTCTGGGCCGTATCTCAGTCCCAATGTGGCCGTTCAACCTCTCAGTCCGGCTACTGATCGCAGCCTTGGTGAGCCGTTACCTCACCAACTAGCTAATCAGACGTGAGCCCATCTTTCAGCGATAAATCTTTGATGTTCAAACCATGCGATTTAAACATGTCATGCGGTATTAGCAGTCGTTTCCAACTGTTGTCCCCCTCTGAAAGGCAGGTTGCTCACGCATTACTCACCCGTCCGCCACTAAGTCAAAGGAAAAATCTGCCGAAGCTTCATTCTCCAGTGCTTCGTTCGACTTGCATGTGTTAGGCACGCCGCCAGCGTTCATCCTGAGCCAGGATCAAACTCTCTATAAATGGTATCTTAATCAGCCGAAGCTGAATAAAATCGATTTATGATTGCTTTCTAGCTCTCAAAGAAATTTTTATAGTCTTTTCAGACTTTAAAGAACCCTTTTCTGGTGCTTATTTTAGCATAAGCTTTGTTCTTACATTGTTTAATTTTCAAGGTACACTTTTGCCGCCGCCCGAAGGTGACAGCTTGACTACTTTAACATAGTTAAAACTGTTTGTCAACACTTTTTTCAAAGTTTTTTAAAAACTTTTTTCAATTGTCGATTTCGGCTTTTTCTATCTCAAAGCGCTCGGCTAGAATACCACTCATTTCGCCCTTTGTCAACACTTTTTTCTCAAAAAAATCTAGATTTTTCAAGGATATTTTTGCCTTACTAAATATTGTGGTTCATGGCGGTAATAATAACAATATGTCTGATTTATTATCCTTATTTAAACGAAAACAAGTTAATATTCCGCCTCACCCCCGCAAAACGCCGAAATACCCCGAGCCGATCTCCGCCAAAGCACTGAAAAACATATTTGACGACTGCTCTGACTTCCAGATACGCGACATTTCCCCCGCCTTAATCGGCGAGCCTCTTGCTGTATGCTGGCTCGACGGTGTAGTCGACGGCGGTGCGGTGGCGACTGAGATAATCCGTCCGCTGACCGAGCTTATCCGTGCAGGTGCCGAACCCAGCACCGAGCGCCTCATGCAGGGCGCAATCTATTCGGCGCAGGCAAAGGAGCGCGATGACTTAGACTCTCTCGTCGACGATATCACTCAGGCCTGCTGTGCAGTCATCATCGGCGCGAGCGCGGTCACATTCGAGATACGCACCAAGAACCAGCGGAGCATATCCGAGCCCACCATTGAAAAATCTCTCAAGGGCGGCAAGGACAGCTTCGTTGAAACCCTGCGAACAAACACCGCTCTCATTCGCCGCCGCATATGCAATCCCGCGCTGAAGATAAAGAACAGCACCGTCGGCCGTAAGAGCGAAACGCGGTGCGCGATCATGTACGTTGACGGCGTAGCAGACCCCGCCACCGTAGCCGAGCTTGAATCTCGGCTCGACGCAATCGACATCGACGGGCTTCTCGCCACGGGCAGCATCGAGGAATACATCGTGGATAATCCCCGCTCGCCATTCCCTCAGCTTCTTCACACCGAACGACCTGACCGCTTTGCAAAACAGCTTCTGAACGGACGCGTCGGACTCATCGTGGACTCCCTGCCCATCGCCTTCATGCTCCCCGCATCGTTTTCCGACTTCATGCACGTGCCTCAGGATGACTCACAGCACTTCATTGTCTCAAGCGCCATAAGCATCGTGCGCTGGCTGGCGCTTATTCTTGCGCTTGCACTTCCCGCGTTCTACGTCGCAATCGCAATGTACCATCAGGAGATGATTCCCACCCAGCTGCTCATGTCCGTCATCCAGTCCAAGCAGGACGTGCCCTTCTCCACCGCATTGGAAGTTCTCGGCATGCTCGTTGCATTCGAGCTTTTGCAGGAGGCGGGACTGCGCCTGCCCAACCCTATCGGCGACACGGTTTCAATCATCGGCGCGCTTATCGTGGGTCAGTCGGCGGTTGATGCAAAGGTCATCTCCCCCATTGCGGTCATCGTCGTGGCATTCGCGGGAATATCGGGCTATGCCATGCCCAGTCAGGATTTAGGCTCAGCCGTGCGCATCGCGCGATTTCTACTCGTCCTCGCCGCAATCGGCGCGGGACTTTTCGGCGTTGCGGTGTTCCTGTGCCTCATCGTCTGGCACCTCTGCGGCATAGACAGCTTCGGTATAAACTACACCGCCCCCCTCTCAGGCGGCAGACAGCTCGGCCTTGCGCGAACAGTTTTATCTCCGCCGAAGCCAAAAAACAAATTCCGCGACCCCGAACTCAACACCCCCGACAAAAGGAGGCAGAATTGAAAAAGCTTATCTGTCTTATCTGCGCCGCTTCTCTTTTCATCCTCTCGGGATGCAGCGGCGGCAGTATCTACGCAAACTACCGCGAAGTCGAACAGCTCATGGTCATTCAGACCATGGGCTTTGACAAAGCATCAAACGGCATAACTCTCAGCGTATCCGCGGGAAACAGCGGCGGAGGAGCCTCATCCGACGACAGCAGCTCGTCGTCTTCATCCTCGGGCGGCAGCGCCAAAACCTCGCGCATGTCCGTCACAGCGGACACGGTGAGTCTTGCTCAGGAACAGCTGCGCGATTACAGCGCAAGCGAAGAACTGTTTTTCGCCCACACATCCTATATCACAATCGGCGAAGACACCGCGCGGGACAGCATTTCCCCTTACATTATATATGTTGGACGCAGTACCGAACTGCGAGAGGATACGCCCGTATTCATAATAGCAGGCGGAACGTCAAAGGAGCTTATCCTCGGCGCAGGGGGCAAGGACTATGACGCGACGAACGTTTTAAAATCTCTGGAACGGAATATCGAGAATCGAGGCGACTGCGAGGTCTTTTCCGCATCGGATATCACCGCCGCGCTAAATCAGCGGAGCGCTTGTCTTATAACCGCCGTGAAGTGCGCCAAGGCGGAGAACGTTCTCGAGGACGCGGAAAGCGACGAGCTCACAGCCCTGCCCGCAGGCTACGCAGTCATAAAGGGCGACAGAATGGTTGGCACTCTCGATTTAAACGCCGCCCGCGGCGTGAGCATTCTGCAAAACAAGCTCCGTTCCTGCTACACGGAGCTCAGCGTTGATGAAACGCCCGTGGCGCTTTTGCTCGAAAAGTGCAGTTGCGAGATTAAGCCCGTGTTCTCGGGGGATAAGCTCCGCTCCCTCGAAATAAAAGCCGAGCTTTCAGCCGCCATGGCGGAGGCGGACGGCGAACCGCCCCTTGACGATATAAGCTCCGCCCTCGAAACCGAAGCCGCCGCATGGATAAAATCCGCGCTGGATGCCGAGCTTCGCTACGGCTGTGACTTCCTCGGCATAGGCGGTATTCTCGAAAAGAAAAACCCCTTTAAGCTGGCAGGCTTAAGCGGAAGCTTCGCCGACTGCCTGAACGGACTTTCCTATAATATAAATGTAAAGGCGGAGATTGTGCGCTCGTTCGATATTGAAAACACGGAGGGCTCGGAATGAAAAACTCCTATAACACCCGTCAGCTTCGTGCGCTGACCTTTCTTGCGTTCCTCGTCCCGATAATGCGCATTGTCCCGAAATTCACCGCACATGCGGCAGGCTCGGGCGCATGGCTTGCGCCATTTATCGCCCTGCCCTTTATACTATTATATATATACTTTCTTTCGTCGCTCCTTTCGGGTAGAAAAGACGGCGAGGGACTGGGCGAAATGCTCCTCAAATCCGGCGGCAATGTTTTCGGCAGAGCCGTGCTCATAATAACGGGGCTTTTCGCTCTGTTTTACTGCGGCTTTGTTCTGCGCTCGGGCGCCGACCGATATGTTTCAACAATCTATCCCACAGGCAAGCCCTGGCCCTTTGTGTTTATCATGCTCGCCCTTGCGCTCATCGCCGCACTGGGAAAAAAGAAAGCCCTTGTCCGCTCGGCAAAGGTTTTCCTGCCTATTCTGCTTTTTGTTTTGATATTAGTCCTTGCCTTTTCTCTCTCCACCGCCGACCTCGGTCTCCTGCTCCCCGTTGCAAAGGGCGGCGTATTGCCGCTTCTTTATGCCGCTTTCCCCATACTGAACGTGACCGTGGGCATGCTGGCCTACTCCGCCTTTCTGGAAACCGAATGCGAGCGCGAGCGACTGCGGGCAAAAAGCTATATTCTTTGGTTTCTCCCCGTCTGCGTGCTTATCTCCGCAATCATAGCGTCAATCGTAGGAAACTACGGAGCGCCGTTAACCGCCGAACTCACCCACCCTTTTTTCACCATGATACGCGACGTAACGCTGTTCAACACGATTGAGCGCATCGAAGCCTTCATGGTAACGCTGTGGGTGTTCCCCGACTTCATCGTGGCGGCACTGATGATGATTGTTGCCGAGCACTCCCTGCGCCTCGGTTTCGGCTTCAACCCCAATCTTGGAAAAGGACTTGGCAACGGACGCTGGATAATTCTTTTGGATGCTGTAATCATCGGC
>JAZLFI010000177.1:0-2299 GCA_045615725.1 Oscillospiraceae bacterium | reverse complement strand
CAGACCGTCGCAAACCGCATAATCGAGATTACCGATGACGGCATAATCGACCGCCAGTGCAGCTTCGATGAATACATGAACATTGAAGGCCTTTCACAGATAGAAAGATAAGAAAAAAGCAGTCACTTTGAGTGACTGCTTTTTTATACGCCTGTGTTGTCGAATGCGGGTATCATTTCCTCGGTTGCCGAGTCGGGCTCCTGCCAGAAGCCGTATTCAATGCCGCGGCTTGCCATATAGTCGCAGAGCGCGTCATTTTCTTCTTTCGTGATACGTTTTTGCAGTTCGGGGAACTTCTCCGTGTTCGGCATGGGGGTGAACTGACTCATGAGCGAAAACAGCACCTTATCACCCGGGAAATGCTCCGCCACATAGTCAATGACTCTGCGGCTGTTTTCCTCGGCCTCGGGGAGTATGAGATGTCGGATTAAAACGCCGCTAACTAACATATCCTCATCATCGAGAACAAAGTCGCCGACCTGACGGTACATTTCGTCAATTGCAGCAGTCGCTACCTCGGGATAATCGGGTGCGAGGGAATAGCGCCTTGCAAGATTTGAATCAAGATACTTAAGGTCAGGCATGTAAATCTGAACAAGTCCCTCGAGCCGCTTAAGGCTTTCAACGCTTTCATAGCCCGAGCTGTTCCACGCGATGGGGATTTTTAAGTCTGCCATACTCAATGCCTTCGTGACCTCGGGCACGAAATGTGCGGCGGTCACGAGGTTAATGTTGTGAACGCCCTTGTCCTGAAGCTCATGGAAAATATCTCTGAGCCTTTCGGCGGAAACGGTCTTACCAGCACCGCCGCGGCTTATATCGTGATTCTGGCAGAACACGCATTTGAGGTTGCATCCTGTGAAGAAAACCGTTCCCGAGCCACGCTCGCCGCTGATGCACGGCTCTTCGCCGAAATGCGGTGCGGCGCGGGAAATTCGGGCAAGAGCGGGGGACGCGCAGACGCCGCCAGATTTACATTCTGTTCTCTCAGCCCCGCATTTTCGGGGGCAGTCGTTACATATCATATTTGTCCTCCACAAACTTGTGCAAATTAAACAGTTTTGTCCGCCATATATTGGCGGGAGTGGGCAAAAATCATCAAAGTATACTAAATTTCAAAAATGCAAAAAAAGTTCATGTTTTTTGCAAAATTTGTGCTAAAATGTGCGTTGAAAGGGTAATATAATTACGAAAACGTAATAATTACAAGTTGTATGATGTTAAACATTGTGTTAGTTGAACCTGAAATCCCCCACAACACGGGGGCAATAGCGAGAACCTGCGCCGCAACGGGTGCAAGACTGCACCTTATAAAGCCTCTCGGATTTGATATTTCCGATAAAATGGTGAAGCGCTGCGGACTTGATTACTGGTGGCTTGTGGATATCTCCGTATACGAAAACCTCGATGAATACTTCGAGAAAAACGGCGACGAAAATATCTGGCTTGCGACCACGAAAGCGCCGCAGGCGTATTCCGAAGCGGACCTTTCCACCGAGAACGTGACAATAATGTTCGGCAAGGAAACCGCGGGCCTTCCCGAATGGCTTCGGGAAAAATACCGCGACAGATGCATCCGCATCCCCATGGTGAGCGATGCAAGAAGCCTTAACCTCTCAAACTCCGCTGCAATCCTCGCTTATGAGGCACTGCGTCAGCAGGGCTTCCCCGGACTGCAGGGCTTCGGCGAGATGAAGTAAGTATATCATATGGTGATTTAATTTGCCATTCAATTTTGTGCGCCGATAATCGGCAGAAAGGGATTTACTATGAACTATAACAAGAAAAGCGTACTCGATGTTGATGTAAAGGGCAAGAAAGTCCTCTTACGCTGCGACTTCAATGTCCCTCAGAACAAGGAAACAGGAGAGATTACAAGCGATAAGCGTATCGTTTCCGCAATCCCTACCATAAGATATCTTCTCGATAACGGCGCGGCTGTTATCGCATGCTCCCACCTCGGCAAGCCCAAGGGCGAATGGAAAGAGAGCCTGACCTTAAAGCCCGTTGCAACCCGTCTGTCCGTGCTTCTCAATCAGGAGGTAATTTTCGCGAAGGACATCATCGGCGAGGACGCGAAGAAGAAGGCAGAGGAGCTTAAGCCCGGTCAGATTATGCTTCTTGAAAACCTGCGCTTTGATATCCGCGAGGAGAAAAACGGCGCAGACTTCGCAGAAGAGCTTGCATCAATGGCAGAGCTTTATGTTTCCGACGCGTTCGGCACAGTCCACAGAGCACACGCATCCACCGCAGGTGTAGCAGCTTACCTGCCCGCATACGCAGGCTTCCTCGTTGAGAA
>JAZLFI010000176.1:0-2683 GCA_045615725.1 Oscillospiraceae bacterium | reverse complement strand
CCGAGAAAGAGAAGTAAGAGCAGTATAAGAGCAGTTATTTCCTTTTTCATTTATTCTTCTCCTTCGGCTGACAGAATATGTTTCCGTTGTCGGAAAGAGTGAAGAGATAGACTGACTGAGGGTTATTGATTTTCTGCTTTTGCAGCTCCTTGTAGAGCCAGTTTTCATCCCGCCCCAGAAGCTTCAGATTGTTCGAAATGATGCGCCCTTCATTTATAATGATGTGAGCAAAGCCTGGTGACTCGGTGCTGATGTTCATGAGCTTCGGTGTGGCAGGCTGCTCCTCGGCTTTGAGAATGATGTTGAGCTTGCCGTTCGTTTCAAGAACGCCGTATTCCACGGTTGATGCATTCAGAAGACCGCTGTTGCGAAGCTCCTGCATAAGCTCATCAAGAGTGAATCGGTTTTTGAACATTTTACTCTCGTCAATCTTGCCGTTCTTGATGATAATTTCGGGTGTTCCGAAAAACAGCTTTCTCAGCTTGACGCTTTTCATGGAAATGCCAGAGATTAACGTTTCGAGTGTGAACAGGGTGATTACGGGGACTAAACCATTAATCATCGGAACGCCTATGTCCTGAAGCGGAGTTGCGGCAAGGTCCGCAATGAGCGCGGCGACGATGAATTCGGAAATTTCCATTTCGCCGAGCTGACGCTTGCCCATAAGCCGCATGGAGATAAGTATAGCGACGTATATTATAATTGTGCGGATTAAAATTATTGCCAATCTAAACGCCTCCCACGCTATTATTCCCGCGAAAGCAGTGAATATCAACGAGGAGAAATATTTATGAAAATTATAGTAGACAGCAAAGAGAATATAGATAAAAAGGTTGCCGATGCCGTGGCGGAATTCGTTGCCGAAAAACCGGATGCGAAGCTTTCCTTTGCCGCAGGCAGAACAACCGAAAACATATATGCAGAGCTTATAAAAACCTCCGTTGACTTTAAAAATACCGAGGTTTTCAATATCTGCGATTACATCGGTCTGGATGATGCGGATGAAAGGCTTTGCAAGAACGTTTTAAATGAAGAGCTTTATAAAAAGCTTAATATTGAAAAAATCCACAGTCCCGAGGGTGCAACCGACGAGGAAGCCGCAGAGTATGATGAGTGCATTGCCGCGGCAGGCGGAATTGACCTCATGCTTTTGGGTATAGGCCTCAACGGCCATGTTGGTTTTAATGAGCCGACCACCCTGTACGACACAAAAACCCATATTGCCCGTCTTGCGGACAATACGAAGCGCATGAAAGCCGAGATTTTCGGCGGGGAAGAGAATGTCCCCGAGCTTGGCATCACCATGGGGCTTAAAACAATTTGCAGTGCGAAAAACGTGTTTCTCGTTGCTTATGGCGAAGAGAAAGCCGATATAATACACAAGCTTGTATACGGTAAAACTTCCACCTATGTCCCTGCGGCAATGCTGCAGATGCACATGAATTTTACCTTATACCTTGACGAAGCGGCAGCTTCAAAGATTTGATTTACAGGAGTAAACTATGGGAAAATATTTCGGAACTGACGGCTTCCGCGGTGAAGCAAACGTCGGATTGACTGTAATGCACGCTTTCGAGATAGGCCGCTATCTCGGTTGGTACTACGGAAAAGACCATAAGGCAAGAGTTGTAATCGGCAAGGATACACGCCGCTCAAGCTATATGTTTGAATCAGCACTCTGCGCAGGTCTGACTTCCTCGGGCGCGGATTCCTATCTGCTCCATGTAACCACAACTCCCAGCGTTTCATTCATCGCAAGATCTGATGATTTTGACTGCGGCATTATGATTTCCGCAAGCCACAATCCCTATTACGATAACGGCATCAAGCTCATTAACGGACGCGGCGAAAAGATGGACGAGGAAATGCTTAACGGCATTGAGGAATACATAGATAAGTGCCAGGCAGGGGAAGGAGACTGCCTGCCATATGCAACAGGCGAAAATATCGGACGCACCGTTGACTATGCCGCAGGCCGCAACCGCTATATCGGTTTCCTCATCTCTCTTGCGACCCGTTCCTACAAGGGCAAGAAGGTGGGTCTTGACTGTGCAAACGGCAGTACGTGGCAGATGGCAAAGAGCGTATTCGATGCACTTGGCGCAAGCACCTATGTAATAAACAATATGCCTGACGGACTCAACATCAATGTTGACTGCGGCTCAACCCATATCGAGCATCTGCAGAAGTTCGTCGTCGATAACGGCCTTGATGTTGGATTTGCCTTTGACGGTGATGCTGACCGCTGTCTTGCAGTAGACGAAAAGGGCAACATCATCAGCGGAGACCATATTCTCTATGTCTGCGGCAAGTACATGCAGGATACGGGCATACTGGGCAATAAGAAGATTGTCACCACCGTAATGAGCAATATCGGCCTGTACAAGGCTCTTGACGAGCTTGGTATCGGCTATGAAAAGACCGCCGTTGGCGATAAATATGTAGCTGAAAATATGCGCGCAAACGGCCATATCCTCGGCGGCGAGCAGTCTGGCCATATCATATTCGGTCGTCTTGCAAACAGCGGCGACGGCCTTCTGACCGCAATTAAGATTATGGAAGCAATGTGCGAGAACAAACAGCCTCTGTCCGTTCTTGCCTCTCCCGTTGTAATGTATCCCCAGCTTCTTAAGAATGTTGTCGTTGACGACAAGGACGGCACCCTCAACTGCGATGAGGTCAA
>JAZLFI010000175.1:0-2875 GCA_045615725.1 Oscillospiraceae bacterium | reverse complement strand
GACGCAGGCAGTTCTTCTGCTCGCCGTTGGGGAAGAAGCCCTCGCCGGGAACGTATGCAACGTTCTGCTTCAGGCACTCGTCAGCCATAACCTTGGTGTCGATGTAGTCGGGAAGCTCAACCCAGGTGAACAGGCCGCCGTCGGGGTGAGTGAACTTTGCCTCGGGGGGGAACTCGCGTTCCATGGTCTTAATCATTGCATCGCGGCGCTTTGCATAGTTTGCCTTGATGGTTGCAACGTGCTCGTCCAGGTCAAACATGTCGATGAACTTGGAGCAGATGAGCTGTGCGTCGGTGGAAGGCTGCAGGGAAGCTGCCTGTGCAAGGAAGTTGTACTTCTTGAGGATTTCGCCGTCTGCGCAAACCCAGCCAAGACGGTAGCCGGGAGCAAAGATCTTGGAGAAGGTGCCGAGGAATACTACGAGGCCCTTGGTGTCCATGCTCTTGAGTGCGGGCAGATATTCGCCTTCGAAACGAAGCTCGCCGTAGGGGTTATCTTCGATAACGGGAATCTCGTACTTGTTGATGAGTTCCATGAACTTAACGCGGCGCTCCATGGGCCAGGTGCGGCCGGAGGGGTTCTGGAAGTCGGGGATAACGTAGATCATCTTGACCTTGTCGTCAGTTGCAAGAACCTTCTCGAGTTCTTCCATGATCATGCCGTTCTCGTCGGTGGGAATAGCAACGAAGTTGGGCTCGCAAGCCTTGAATGCGTTGAGTGCACCGAGGTAAGAGGGGCTCTCAATAATGATGGTATCGCCGGGGTTTACGAATACACGTGCGGAGAAGTCAAGGCCCTGCTGGGAACCGGAAGTTACCATGATGTTGTCAGCGGTGGTCTTAATCTGGAGCTTTGCTTCCATGCGGTCAGCAATCTGCTGGCGGAAGTGCTCGAAACCGTTGGTGCTGGAATACTGAAGCGCTACTTCGCCCTGCTCGTTGAGAACTGCCTCGGTAGCAGCCTTAATCTTTTCAACGGGGAAGAGTTCGGGTGCGGGCATACCGCCTGCGAAAGAAAGAATTTCGGGCTTGTTTGCAAGTGCAAGCAGCTCGCGAATTGCAGAACCCTTAAGAAGGTTCATTCTGTCTGCAAATCTAACCATTTATATTTTTCCTCCTGTTTTTGCAGAGCATTGCTCTACATATATTTAACCTTATTAATTTAACCACATTCAGGTGATTTTGTAAACATCCTAAAGTGCAATTTTAACTTAAAAGGGCTTGTTTTTGCTGTTATTAACAAATATTGCACGATTTTTTATGCATTTTTACCGTTACAGATTCAGCTCCGCCATGAGCGCTTCCGCACTTCTCATACCGTCAACGGCGGCAGATGTGATGCCTCCCGCATAGCCCGCGCCCTCGCCGCAGGGATAGAGCCCCGCGACCTCGGAAACACGGTTTTCGTTTCGGATGATGCGCACAGGAGATGACGAGCGGGTTTCGGGGCAGGTCATGACTGCGTCGCTGTCGTCAAAGCCGCGGAGCTTCTTTCCGAGCTCTGGCAGTGCATTTTCAAGAACCGATGTTATTCTCTCGGGCATAATCTCATGTATGTCGCAGTAGTGAACACCGGGGATATAACTGGGCTTCACGCTCCTATGCTCCGTGCTCGGTCTGTGTGCGAGAAAATCTCCCACGAGCTGTGCAGGTGCTTTGTAGTCATGCCCGAAGTCATAGGCCTTTCTTTCAATCTCCCGTTGCCAGTACATACCGCCGAGCGCTCCCTCATAGGGGAAGTCCTCAGGGTGCAGGGTTATAAGGAGTGCGGCATTTGCGTTTTCGCCGTCGCGGGCTGAATAGCTCATGCCGTTTGTGACAACTCCGCCAACTTCCGATGCCGCCGCAATGACCTCACCGCCCGGACACATGCAGAATGTATATGCGCTTGTTCCGTCATGGAGATGTACATTCAGCGAATAGTCCGCAGGCGGCAGATTATCGTACTGCGCACCGTACTGACTGACATCTATCATCTTCTGCTTGTGCTCAATGCGGACTCCCATTGAGAAAGGCTTCGGCACCATGGGCACGTCGAGTGAGTTCAGCATTTCAAATGTATCGCGTGCGCTGTGGCCAATGGCAAGGATAAGCTTTTCGCAGGGCATCTCGTAAACGCTCTCCCCTGCCGTGACTTCTATGCCGCAGATCTTATTTTCATTGAGCAAAAGCTTTGAAAGCTTATTACCAAAGCGTACCTCTCCGCCGAGGGAGATGATTTCTTTTCTTATGTTCTGAACAACGGAAACAAGGATGTCCGTTCCGATATGGGGCTTTGCGTCATAGAGGATATTTTCCTGCGCTCCGTGCTCATAAAACTGCCTGAGCACCCAGCTGATACGGGGGTTTTTTATGCCCGTTCCCAGCTTGCCGTCGGAAAAAGTTCCCGCTCCGCCCTCGCCGAACTGAACATTGCATTCGGGGTCGAGCTCACCGCCGTTGCGGAAGCTTTCGACCTTTTTAAGCCGTGTTTCGGCATCAAGTCCGCGCTCAAGCACGATTGGTTTAAGTCCCGCCTTTGCAAGCACCAAAGCGGCAAACATTCCCGCAGGTCCGAAGCCGACCACAACGGGGCGAATTTCTGACGTGCACTGCGGGATTTCATATTCGTATTCTTCGTATATGCCGATGTCTTTGCTTTTTGCCCGGGAAATGATTTTCTGCTCGTCCCCCGTGACCGCAACAGCAACGGCATATATTTTGCGGATATCGTTTTTCTTTCTGGCATCCAGCGATTTTTTGGTTATTCTGAGGTTAATGATATCGCTCTCGGAAATTCTGAGTTTCTTTGCCGCAAGGGTTTTCAGCTTTCCCTCATCGTCATCAATTCCGAGGTGCAGGCCTCTCACAAGTATCATTTGCCAAGCCTCCCTGCA
>JAZLFI010000174.1:0-5467 GCA_045615725.1 Oscillospiraceae bacterium | reverse complement strand
TTTTTCGGAACTTTTTGAGGCAATTTATAAGGCTCAAAATTTGGCTGGGTTAAACTTGGGTTACTAAAGTGCTAAAGTGTTAAAGTGCGATTTGAAATATGATAGAAAAAAAGCCACATCAAAGGGTATCCAATGATGTGGCTTTCAGTTTTTAACGGGAGCACTTTTCCTTGTAATTACAGCCGCGATGATGTACAATTATTGTAAAAGATGTAGCCTTTTCAGAGAATCATTCGTATATATAAGTGAAGAAACCAATGGAGGTAAACGAATATGAAAACAAAAGAAGAACTGAATGCCCTCAAAGAGGAAATGGAAATCGTGAGCAAAAAACTTGCGGAGCTGAGCGAGGATGAGCTGGCTCAGGTTAACGGTGGCGGCGTTGACTGGCAGCATTTTTCTGACAAGTTCCTTGACGCATTTGTTTCCGGTAAGATACAGCCTACGGCAGCCAATAAAGAGCTAGTCGAAGCCATTAAAGCAAAGGATTGGATGAGTGTGGCAACAAAGGCAATTCCTTTGGCGGCAACGGATCCAGTTATTGCTATGATTTTTTATGAATGCAGCACCTGAACTTGTCGGAATAGTTGCAAAGCGTGTTATTAGGCGCTTTCCACGGCATAAGTAGAGCTTTCCTGCTTTCGGAGAGCGCCGGTGAAAACAGGAAGTGGACGACTTGAAAGTGAAAATGAGATAATGAAATGAATTGCCATTTTCACGACTGCATCTCAACCAAAAAGCAGCTGGGAGCATAAGCTCCCAGCTGCTTTTTATTTTGCATGAAGAAGCCCCGGCATCCATGTTATCCCCGAGCGGTTGCCTGCGCCTGAGCAGACGAGCGAGCGGGAACATCCGCCGTTGCGACAGCAACCCAAAGGTCGGCTGTCGTGGGTTCAAGTTCCTCCACTATGCAAGAGGGTTAAACCTCCCCCCTCACGCCTCTCCCCATGTAAACTCTTCATTATGTAATGTAATATGGTAAAGATAGTAAATTAGCTTCTTGACTAAAATGTGGAAGAATGTTAAATTTTTAATATAGGCATTACATGAGATTTGCATAATTAGAGAAGGGGGTATCGGATGAAAACTCCACTTGTACTCGAAATTAAAGGCAACTCCCTTGACGACGGGCCGGGAATTCGCTCCGTGGTTTTCTTCAAGGGTTGCCCTTTGAGCTGTATATGGTGCCACAATCCCGAGAGTAAGCGGGTTAACACGGAAATTTCATACGATAGAGAGGCCTGCATCGGCTGCGGTACCTGCGTGAAAAAATGCGCGATGAGTGCCGTCAGTCCCACGAATCCCACATTCGTGGACAGAAACAGATGCAATCTCTGCTTTGAGTGTGTCGAAACTTGTCCCGCAAAAGCAATTACCCGCGTGGGTGTTGAAATGACGCAGGAAGAGCTTCTGAAAAAGCTTCTTTCCGACAAACCGTTTTACGATATCTCGGGCGGCGGTGTAACACTCTCGGGCGGCGAAGCAACACTTTGCACTGAATGGGTAGGAGAGCTGGCAAAAAAGCTGCACGAAAACGGAGTAAGAGTGCTGATTGAAACCTGTGGCTATTTCGATTATGACAAGGCGGAAAAATATCTTTTGCCGTACATAAGCGATATCTACTGCGACATAAAGATTTATGACCGCGAAAAGCACAAAAAGTACTGCGGCGTATATAACGACAAAATCCTTGAAAACTTCCGCAGAATGTACGCGGAAAGAGAAAAGTTCGGATATAACATCATGCCGAGAGTGCCGCTGATTCCCGATATCACCGACACCGACGAGAACCTCACGGCAATCGCCGAGTATATGCGCGACTGCGGCGTTAAAAAAACGGATTTATTGCCGTATAACCCAACATGGTACCCCAAGAATGACAAGCTGGGAATTGAACTCAATCCCGAACTGCAGGACGCAAAAAGCTGGCAGTCAAAGGAAAAGCTTGAACACTTAAAATCAATTTTTAAAATACGGGATATAGAATGTTAGGAGGAAAAGCAATGAAAAAAGGCATAATAGCAAACACACTGGCAAATGTTGTCCTCAAAGGCATGGGCTTCATTTTCAGCCACGTCAAGAGCAAGAGAGAATACCTCAAAACCGTTGACGGCTGGATGAATTTCTCAATAGGCCTCACCACCGAGGACGGAAGCGTCAAGCAGAGCATCCACTTTAAAGACGGCAAGGCGAAGGTCAAGGGCAATATCGATAATGTTGATACCCTTCTTACCCTGCAGGACACCTCCGTAATGGCGCAGCTGGCAACTCTGCCTCCCAACGAGGTGCTGAACCTCATGCTGAAAAACAAGATGTCTTCCAGCGGCAGTATGGCTTATCTTGAATACTTCAATCTGCTTCTGTCCGTCATGATGAAAAACAAGCAGATTAAGCAGATGAAGGCTCAGAAGGAAGAACGCGATGCCTTCGGCAAAACCATGTCCAATGCTCCCGCACCCACGGGCAAGCGCCCTCGCAAGGAGTTCATAAAGGCAGATTCCGTCGATGCGGGCGTAAAGTGCCTGCAGGACGACCCCTATCTGACCGATTACGCCATCGAGGACTTCCCACGTCTTGAGAAGTATCTTGAATACCACCACAAGGGAACTCCCGAGGTCTGCATCGAGCGCGCGGCAATACTTACGGACTTCTTCCGCGCAAACGGCTTTGAAACTAAACCCGACGGTACTCCCTGGGTCCCCGAAGTTCGCCAGGGCAAAGCATTCCGTTACCTCATGGAAAACCGCAAGCCCATTATCCGCGAAGGCAACCTCATTGCCGGTACCACCACAACAAAGACCATCGGTGTTCCCATCTATCCCGACGGTGTCGGCCTTATATTCTGGGGCGAGCTTCTCACTGTTCAGGACCGCATGCTCAATGCTTACGCTCCGCTTTCCGAAGAGGAAATCAAAAAACTCAACAGCGATGTTTTCCCCTATTGGACACATCGCAACTTCCGCGAATACGTCCGCGATAACTACAATGAACCTAAGTGCCAGCAGCTCGATGAACGCTGGGCAGCAATATTCATGTGGAAGACAGTTGCACTGTCCCACACCATCCTCGATTACCCCAAGCTTCTTAAGAAGGGTCTTCGCGGCATTATAGCCGAGATTGAAGAGGAGCGCGATAAGGAAGGCACAACCAAGGAAAAGGTAGATTACCTCAACTCCATGATTGACTGCTGCGAGGGCGTTATCGCCTACGCAAAAAACCTTGCCGCTGAGGCGCAGAAGCAGGCCTATGCCTGCACCGATGCAAAGCGCAAGGCAGAGCTTCAGGTTATTGCCGATGCCGTTGCGCACTCTCCCGAATATCCTCCGCGCACAATGGACGAGGCTGTCAACGCAATCTGGATTCACTGGGTAGGCGTTCACATGGAGAGCACCAACGCGGGCTTCTCACTCGGGCGTATGGACCAGTGGCTCCAGCCTTACTTCGAAGCTGATATGGCAAAACTCAGCACCAAGGAAGAAAAGGACGCTTACATTAAGCATGTCCTTGAGCTTCTGGGCTGCTTCTACATCAACTGCCAGGACCACCTGC
The DNA here is from genome assembly GCA_045615725.1 of Oscillospiraceae bacterium. GTDB lineage: Bacteria > Bacillota > Clostridia > Oscillospirales > Oscillospiraceae > F23-B02. The sequence goes on along the minus strand of JAZLFI010000174.1, from coordinate 1,918 downwards.
CCATCATCCCCGATATAGGCAACTACCTCTTTGGCGGCTCATCCTCCGACCAGGCAATCACCCTCGGCGGTATCACTCCCGACGGTGAGGACGCTGTCAACGATATGACCTATGTTTTTCTCAAGGTCACCGAAATGATGAGCATGCGCGACCCCAACATAAACGCGCGCTACAATTCCGAAAAGAACAGCATGACTTACCTCAAGCGCCTGTGTGAGGTCAATGTCAACACCACATCAACTCCCTCTATACATAACGACACCGTTGTCATGGCATCTCTTGTTGACCACCACTACGACCAGAGCGACCTCAATGACTGGTCTGCAACCGGCTGCGTTGAGCCCACTATTTCGGGCAAGCACATCGGTCACACCAACTGCATGATGTTCAACATGGTTGCAGCTCTGGAAATGACCATGTTTAACGGCTACCATCCCCTTATGCGTTGGGAGCTCGGTCCCAAGACGGGCGAGGTTGAGGACTTTGACACCTTCGATAAGTTCTTCGGCGCATTCTGCAAACAGCTAGCAAATCTGGCTGACCTTGCCTGCGAATACAACAACCTCCTTGGCGAGGCTCACTCCGTAATCCGTCCCACCCCGTTCATGTCCACCATGGTTGAAGGCTGCACAGAAAAGGGCATCGACTGCACCAAGGGCGGTGCAAAATACAATTCCTCGGGTACCGCCTGCATCGGTCTTGCGGATATCGTCGACTCCCTCATGGCAATCAAGACTCTCGTCTACGAACAGAAGGCTTACACTCTGCGCGAGATGGTTGACGCAGTCAAGGCAAACTTTGAAGGCTTCGATGTCATGCGCAGCCGCATTCTCACCGAAGTTCCCCGCTTCGGCGGCAACAGCGACGAAGCTGTCGCAATGGCAAACCGCGTTACCAAGTTTATGAAGGATTGCTTCTGGGAGCACAAGAACTTCCGCGGCGGTCATTACACCACGGGCTTCTGGAGCATGTCCAACCACGTCGCTTTCGGCACTCTGGCAGGCGCGCTTCCTTCGGGCCGTCTTGCGGGACTTCCGTTTACTCCGGGCCTCACCCCCGAAGCCAACGCATCCAAGAGTCTTCTTGATAATATTAAGGATGTCTGCCGACTTGAGCCTACCAGCATGAATAACAACATTGCCTTCAATGTTAAAGTCAATCCCTCACCCAAGGATACCCACGAACAGACAGTTGAGCATCTGACCTCCTATGCGAAGGCTTATTCCTCCCTCGGTGGAATGCAGATGCAGTTCAATGTTGTTTCCAGTGATACCATGCGTGCGGCAATGGCAAATCCCGATGCCTACCGTGACCTTATGGTAAGAATCTCAGGTTATAACGCCTACTTCACTGGACTGAACAAGGAGCTTCAGCTAGAGCTTATCCGCCGCGCAGACTACGGCATGTAATAATATTCACGAAAGCATGTGTGTTTCTGCCGTAAAAATATAATATTTTCAATGGTTTTTGTTTGCGTACTCTCAAGTTAGTTCTAGCCCTTGTGACCAACTAAATTGCCTGATTTGTCTACTGGACAGATCAGGCAATTTTTGTTGTCTGTCAAAACGCCCTATGTTATAATGCAAATGAGCAAAAGACTTCCTCGAACACGGAGCGATCACGCAGACCCGGCACGACAATAGCCTGCACGACCTGTCCGAGAAAATGGGCTTTTCTGAATAAAACACAGTAGCCTTTTTTGAGAATCATTCGTATACACAAGTGAAGAAACCAATGGAGGTAAATAAAATGAAAACGAAAGAAGAACTGAACGCCCTCAAGAACGAGGTCGAAGCACTTAACACTAAGCTCGCGGAGCTTTCCGAAGAGGAACTGGCGCAGGTCGCTGGCGGTGCAGGTGGAGATAATAATTGCGTATGGATACTCAAGGGTGCGTCCCCCGACCTTGAGCTCGAGG
>JAZLFI010000173.1:0-1016 GCA_045615725.1 Oscillospiraceae bacterium | reverse complement strand
CGTAAGGGGCAGAGACCTCAACAAGAGAATAGCCCTTGCCGAACTCAAGCTTTTCGGGAGTAATCAGCATACCCGCATCGTTGGTGTAGAAGGTGTCGATGGTAGTAACTTCCGGATAGGTGAAAGTCATTTCCACCTTAGCGCCGTCGGGACGGTAGATCTGGAAGCCTGCGCCGGCATAAGGAATGGTCTTGCCGCTTTCCGCATCAACCTTGATGACCTTGATAAAGGATTCAAAGTTTGCGTTATTGATAAGATAGCGATAAGTTTCACCGTCCTTGGCAATAAACACATCAAAGTCGGGCATCAGCTCACGGCCTTCCCAGCCGGAGACCTGGTGAACGGTATAAACGCCATAAGGCATGTCCTTGCTCTGAGCAAAGCCGTTTTCATCACAGGTGAGATAGTCACGCTCAGTTTCTTTGGCTGCATCAAAGCTGCCGGAAGATTTCAGATAGATTGCGAATACTGCGCCTTCTTCGGGAGTTTCGATCTTGGTTTCGCCGTCGTCGGTGTGCTTGATGATTGCGATATTGCCTTTCTGTACCTGTTCGGTCACATCAATGGCAGGTGCGGAATTGCGCTCAACGGTGTAAAGCTTTGCCTCCGCGCCAACATGATAAGAGGCAGTATCAAGCAGATAGCCTTCGGAGGGTTCGATTTCCTTGATGCTCCAGTCATCGCCGCAGACATAATAGGAAGTGGTGAACTGACCGTTCTTGTCGGTGACATAGGTGTCAACGAGCTGATCGCCCTTGTAAATGCCGTAGGTCGCGCCTGCAAGGGAAGCGTCGCCCTGTGCGGTTCCGGCTTCTTTATCACTCTTGGTAACGGTTACATTGAACTTCTTGAGAATATTGGAGAAGCTCTTGTTTGTTACGCTGTTCCATTCAACCGCAGCGCTCTGACTTGCGGGAACAACATAGCGGATCGCAGTATCGACTTCCTCCAGCGTATAGCCGGAGCCAATAAGCACATCCTTGAAGGTTGCAACGCCTTTGCTGTTCGTAACGGCG
>JAZLFI010000172.1:0-4418 GCA_045615725.1 Oscillospiraceae bacterium | reverse complement strand
TGCTTCAAGTGCGCGGACGGGGTCTGTTTCGGTGACGATGACCTTTGCACCCAGTCCCTTTGCGCGGAGGGATACACCCTTGCCGCACCAGCCGTAGCCCGAGATGACGACGTATTTACCCGCGACAATCAGATTGGTTGTGCGGTTAATTCCGTCCCAGACGCTCTGACCCGTGCCGTAACGGTTATCGAACATATGCTTGCAGTCGGCATCGTTTACCATGACCATGGGGAATTTGAGCTGGCCTGCCCTGCTCATAATCTTAAGGCGGTTAATGCCTGTCGTGGTCTCCTCACAGCCGCCGATTACATTGGGAATGAGGTCAACATACTTGGTGTGCATGAGGTGGACGAGGTCGCCGCCGTCATCAATGATGATATTGGGGCCAACCTTGAGGACTTCCTCGAGGCACTCCTCATACTGCTCCATGCTGCATCCGTACTCGGCAAAAACCTGCATACCCGTGGTCGCAAGCGCCGCGGCAACGTCGTCATGGGTGGAAAGAGGATTTGAGCCTGTGACGTACATCTCCGCGCCGCCCATTTCCATTACGCGGCAGAGATATGCGGTTTTTGCTTCAAGATGAACGGAAAGTGCCACCTTGAGTCCTGCAAAGGGCTTGGTCTTTTTAAAGTCCTCGCCTATGCCGCGCAGAACGGGCATATTGCGCTCAACCCAGTTTATTTTCATCTCGCCGCTCGGTGCGAGATTAATGTCTTTTATCTTGCTCATAACGATACTACTCCACTTTAATTATATTAACGATTTATTTTATCACTTAATTTAATTTGCCGCAAGACTTCTTTATATAAAAAAAATAACTCCCTCCGAAAAACACGGTGGGAGTTATCCTCTATTTTGATTCAAGAAGCTGAAGACGTGTTTCATGCTCATTGAGCATATCCTCATGCTCATCCGCTCTGCGCCAGAGTTTTTCATGGGTTGCGCTGTTTGTATCGTTCAGAACAGCAATATTTTTCTCAAGGGCGCAGACGTTTTCGTTAAGCCGCGTGATGTTGGAGTTAAGGCTGATTATGGGCTTCATAACAGCCGCAATCAGCCCTACCAACACCGACAGCACCGTTATTACTGTCCACTCATTCATGTCACTCCACCTCGTAGACAATACTCAGATGGCATGGCACAAGCTGTTCAATGCACTGCTTGATCGCCTCGACATAATCGTCCGAGTGACCTTCCGCAGAAATGCTTACGCATACGGTTTCCGTCTGGCTTTCGCTTTCGCTGACAGTCGCATTGATTCCACTTCGGCTGAGGTTGTTATTCAGATCCGCAAGCGAAAAGCCAGAAACCGTGGAAAGCGCAGCGATTGCCGCCCTTCTGTCCTCAATGCTTTCAAACATATTTTCATCAGGCAGAATGTTTTTATAGCATTCAAGGCCTAACCCTTCAGCGGTAAGCGGTGACATTTCTCGCAGTGTTGTTTCAAGCGCATCGAAGATATCGTCAAGGGCTGTGCCGAGAACAAATAGCTCGTCTGCACCGTATCCGTTATCAAGGTCGTAGATATGCAGAGGGCGCAGAACATCCTTAAGGTATTCAGTATAGCTCATAATCACGCCTCGCTTATACTCAGAGTATGAAGCACGGGAAGACCGCTGGAGCTTATTGAAACATCGTTTGCGGGAGCTGTAAGGCTGTAGTTTTCAACGCCTGGTACCGCATAGATGACATTGCCCAGTTCTGCGCGGAGAACGCTCTTGCCCAGAAGCCTGCCGCTGAAATGTGCCGCGACTGCCTCGCGTACAGCCTGCAAAACCTCTTCGGTATCATAGCGCGATGAAACTGTAATCGCCGCGGTAACGTTAACCTGTGTGGCGGTCGGCTCGCTGACATCGATATCCACGCAGATTTCCCGTCTTTCGTCCACAGCCTCAGACACGGCATCAAGCAGTTCATCCGAGGGCATGCCGCTGTCGGATGCAACTATTATGTCAACCGTTCCTCTGCCTCTGTTACGGGGCAGAACCTTTACTGCGGCTACTCCTGCGATATTGAGAGCCAGCTTCTCATAACATGCGACATTTCCCCCGTTTGGAATGCTTCCGTAGCTTTTTAAGACTCTTTCGCGGAGGTCATCATCGCTCTCTTCATCCTCGCCGCCGGTAAAGGGCAAGGGGTTTGTAATCATTCTTATTCCCACGGGAGCGTTTTGTATTATGTTAACTTCATTTGCCCCTGCGTTGCCGCTCTTGCCAACGTGAACAGCTTCGGCAGGCACATCGCAGTAGGTTTCTCCTGCCACCAGAGTTCCCTCTTCTGTTGTGATGAATTCCGTCAGAGATGCTGTCATACAGCGCACACCTCTCGGGATAAATAAATCGTGCGTCCTTGCGGAGCTGACGCTGAATCTTATTGTTCCGTGCGCTTTGACTGCACCTCCGCGGGTCAGACCGCGCAGTGCCGCGTGCCTGTCAAGGATTTCGCCGCCTGCCGTCTGAGGGAAGCACTGGCGGTTTACATAATCACTTTGCGCCCACAGGGAAACGAGCTCAGCCGCAACCGCATAAAAGCGCAGAGCCATGTCGCCGCCGTCATCCAATACAAGGCCGCTTCTTTCTTCAAAGCTCTCTTTTAAATTTGAATATATTTCATCTATGGTAATCAATTCGTTCCCCCTATTTCTACGGAAAAACTGCCGCCGATATATGAAAATTCAAGCCTTACAAAAATTGCATCGGAGGCTGTTTCCACAATATTTACCGATATAAGCTCAATGTCCGTTTCGTCCGACAGTGCCTCGGCAACATACTGACGAACGGCATTTTCGCGGTTTGAGGGCTTTTCGCCGTTTATAAGCTTATAAAGATTACTGCCGTAATCGGGCTTCGGCCAGAATCTGCCTCTGCGGGCGGTGAGCTTCATCATGATACGCTGAGCAAGCTCTTCACTGCCCGTAACCGTATTAAGGCTTCGTGCAGCTGCCGTGTATCTGCCCTCTGTTAGTTTAAGTTCCACTTACATTCCTCCCGTTGACCTTGAGTGTTCCCGAAACCGAAACGTTGCCTGCAAGCTGAATGCCGCTGTTTTTAATCCAGACCGTCGCATTGTCTGTTGTTATGTAAACTTCTCCCGCTTCTATTCCCTCGGGAATATCGGAAGAAATAACACCTATCACAACGCTTTTGCCGTCGGGAAGATTGAGTATGACCTGCTGTTCGTCCACCTTGGGAAGCCGCAGGATATTTGCGGGGCGGAGTATCTCCGCGTCCCTCTGTTCGCCGTCGGTGCAGACGGCGGGTGATGTTCCGTCTATGCTGACGGGACCGGCATCCAGCATTGCCGTCTGCTTTGTCTTTGCGTTAAATGCGTTTGAAAGCCACATGCTCACACCTCCAGTTTAAGCTCAGTGCCGTAGCCGTCAGCGTTTAGGAACGTGTGACTTTCGCACACGGTGAATGTTCCTGTTAAGCCCAGCGGAGAATAGTTTAGCTTAATTCTGTCCGCGGGAAAGGCGGCAAAAAGCTGAGGCGCGGTTATCTGCACATAGCGCTTTCCCCTCTTCGCCTCGGATATCTGGTACTGACCTGTGTAGCGCATGGAATCGTAGCCCGATGTTCGCGGCACGTTAATCACTCTGCGTGAACAGCCGCCCCGCTTTTTAAACTCCGCGTTTTCAACGGTATAGCTTGCACCCGTCACGCGGTTTTTCACAAGCACCTCGGAGATGTTGCCGTAACGGGTATCTGAAAATCTGACCTTCAGCAAATCGACACTCAGCGTATTCCCCGCTTCCCCGTTGAGTACGAGCACTCCGTCCTTTGAAAAACGGGGCTGAATTTCCGCTGCAAAGCGGCAGTAGCGCTTGAGCACGCTCCACTGACTGTCACCCGATGCGACAGTGAATGTATACAGCGGCGGCATGCTTTTCTTTTTGACCGACTTTATTCCGTAAGGACTCACATGGTTATTTAAAACCGCATCGAGGGTAACGCTGCCGTAGGAAATTGCCTCGGCTTCGTTATCCAGAAGCAGAGCGGCAAGGGATCTGCCGCTGACGGTTACTGTTGAGCCCTCGTCGTTTATATTCACGGTGTATTCGTCCACCACGCCTTTGAACACCGTTTCTCCGTCATTGGTGGCGGTGAAGCGGTAAGAACGGCTCAGCTTGTCCAGCATACTGCTTTCGTATATGAAGCTGACCTCAAAATAGTCGCAGGGCTCACCGAGACCGTGGCAGATGTCAAAGGAGATAAACTCCGTCACAAGCCACTGGCTGCCGTCTGCCCCGTAAAATATTCCTGTCATACTTTCACCTCTCAATCGCTGATGATAATCGTTGAGCCGGGAGGCAGGATGTTAGGATTCTTGACATTCGGATTGAGCTTTATGAGCTTATCAAGGCTTGTACCCTTCACAGCGGCAATAGAGCCGAGGGTTTCGCCTGCTTTTACCAT
>JAZLFI010000171.1:0-17445 GCA_045615725.1 Oscillospiraceae bacterium | reverse complement strand
TGAAGATTGCAAACGACGTGCGCTGGCTGTCCTGCGGACCGAGAAACGGTCTGGGCGAGATATTCATTCCCGAAAACGAGCCCGGCTCATCCATCATGCCCGGCAAGGTAAACCCCACCCAGTGCGAGGCGGTTACAATGGTCGCGGTGCAGGTTATGGGCAATGATGTTGCCGTGGGGCTTGCCGCATCACAGGGCAACTTCGAGCTTAACGTGTTCATGCCCGTCTGCATTTATAACTTCATCCAGTCGGGCAGACTGCTTGCGGACGTTATGGAGTCGTTTAACCTTAACTGCGTAAGCGGCATACGCCCCAACAGGGAGAAAATGCAGAAGAACCTCAACGATTCTCTCATGCTCGTCACCGCGCTTTCGCCCCATATCGGCTATGAAAACGCGGCAAAAACCGCAAAGAAGGCATTTGCCGAAAATCTCACCCTGAAGCAGTCCTGCGTTGAACTCGGCTTCCTTACGGAAGAAAAATTCGACGAGGTTTTCCATCCTGAAAAAATGATTTAAAAAATAAAAAACCCCCGCCGAAAGGCGGGGGTTTAAACTTTTTTATCAGTTTTTGAGACTGTGCAGGGGAGCGGGGATGCGTCCGCCGCGTGCGATGAATTCAGCCTGCCCGTAAGCGTTGACGGGCATGACGGGGGCTGTGCCCAGAAGTCCGCCGAAGTCCACGGTATCGCCCACATTTTTGCCCGGAGCGGGAATGATGCGGACTGCGGTGGTCTTGTTGTTTATCATGCCGATTGCGGCCTCGTCCGCGATGATGCCGCTTATGGTGTCCGCGCTTGTGTCGCCGGGAACGGCAATCATGTCAAGTCCCACGGAGCAGACACAGGTCATGGCTTCAAGCTTTTCTATGGTCAGCGCGCCGCGCTTTGCCGCGGCAATCATGCCCGCATCCTCGGAAACGGGGATGAACGCGCCCGAAAGTCCGCCCACGTGACCCGATGCCATAACGCCGCCCTTTTTGACTGCGTCGTTGAGCAGAGCAAGAGCCGCGGTTGTGCCTGCCGCGCCAACGGAATCAAGACCCATGAGCTCAAGAATATCGGCAACGCTGTCGCCGATTGCGGGGGTGGGTGCAAGAGAGAGGTCAACAACGCCGAAGGGCACGTTCAGACGGCTCGATGCCTCCTGCGCCACAAGCTGACCCATTCGGGTTATTCTGAATGCGGTTTTCTTTATTATCTCCGCAACCTCGTCAAAGCTCTTGCCCTTGGCATCGCGGAGAGCATGGCTCACCACACCGGGACCCGAAACGCCCACGTTTATTACGCATTCGCCCTCACCGATGCCGTGGAATGCGCCCGCCATAAAGGGGTTATCCTCAACGGCGTTGCAGAAAACAACAAGCTTTGCACAGCCGAAGCCTGCCTTGTCCTTTGTTTTCTCCGCGGTTTCCTTGATTATGAGGCCCATTTTCTTAACCGCGTCCATGTTGATGCCTGCTCTCGTTGTGCCGACGTTTACGCTGGAGCAGACAAAATCTGTGGTGGCAAGAGCCTCGGGAATGGAATTTATGAGCTTTAAGTCGCCTGTGGTAAAGCCCTTGTGGACAAGAGCCGAAAATCCGCCGAGGAAGTTTACGCCGACCTCCTTTGCCGCCTTATCCAGAGCAAGGGCATAGGGGGAAAAGTCGTTTGTCTTACAGCTTTCGCCCACAACGGAGATGGGGGTTACGGAAATACGCTTGTTGACAATGGGGATTCCGAACTCCGCCTCAATGTCCTCGCCCGTCTTGACGAGGTTTTCCGCGTATCTGCATATCTTGTCATAGACTTTGCCGCAGCTTATATTTATGTCCTCATGGGCGCAGTCGCGCAGGGATATGCCCATGGTGATGGTGCGCACGTCCAGATGCTGCTGGTCTATCATCTCTATGGTCTGAAGTATTTCACCTTGATTTATCATTGGCGTATCTCCCGATTAGATTCTGTGCATGGCGTTGAAAATATCCTCGCGCTGGATGCGTATGGAAAGCCCCTTTTCGTTTCCGTGCTCACGCAGAATGTCGGAAAGCTCGGCAAAGGGAACGGTGCATTCGGCTGCATCAACCAGCATTATCATGGTGAAATAACCCTGTAAAATGGTCTGGCTTATGTCCAGAACGTTGACACCGTGCTTTGCCAGCACGGCGCAGACATCGGCGATTATGCCGACGGAGTCGTTTCCGATAACGGTAACAATGGCTTTAACGGCTTTCATAAAAACGCCCTCTCTTTTCTTTGGTAGTTTATTAAAGCATAGCACGAATGAGGTAAAATGTAAATCAAATATTGGGTTCCTTGCTACCGAGACCAAAATACCCCTTGCCCAAAGGGCAAGGGGTATTTTGGTGCCGGTAGCCGGACTCGAACCGGCACGACGAAAATCGTCAGAGGATTTTAAGTCCGCCGTGTCTACCATTCCACCACACCGGCAAATGTGATTGCATTTTACCACTACCAATATATAAATGTCAATAATGTATGAAGTTTACTTGCACAATGTAACAATATTTGATATTATATTCTAATAAGAAAAAATAAAGTGAAGTAGTGTTTGTAAATGAAATACAGTGATTGGAAAATACCCAGCGTAGCACCGTTTGTTCCGCAGGGACTGATTGACGCGGGCTTTACACCCTTGCTCGCGGCAGTGCTTGCCCTGCGCGGATTTTCTGCGCCCGAAGAGGCCAACGCATTTCTGCGCGGCGGTGATGAGCTTCTGCTCGACCCTATGCTTGTGCGCGGAATGGACAGGGCGGTGCCGAGAATAAAAAGAGCTCTTAATTGCGGCGAAAAGATTGCCGTCTACGGCGACTACGATGTGGACGGTATTACCGCGACCTGCCTTCTGACCGACTGGCTCAAGCAGAAGGGTGCGGAATGCATATCCTATATCCCGGACAGAATAGGAGAGGGATACGGGCTCAACTGCGATGCCATAAAGAATCTGGGCGAAAAGGGCGTAAAGCTCATCATAACCGTTGACTGCGGCATCACCGCTTTTGACGAGGTGGAATATGCACACGGACTTGGCATCGACGTTATAGTCACCGACCACCACGAGTGCAGAGAACTGATTTTGCCCAATGCCGCCGCGGTTATCGACCCCAAGCAGGACGGCTGCGAGTATCCCAACAAGGACCTTGCAGGCGTGGGCGTTGCGCTTAAGCTTGCCTGCGCAGTCGACGGGGACAATCGAAAGGTTATCAAAAGATATGCGGATATTGCCGCAGTCGGTACTATTGCCGATGTTGTTCCGCTGAGAGGCGAGAACAGATATATCGTAAGAACAGGACTCAGAAGCCTTGAGAACAATGCCCGTCCTGGTCTTGCCGCACTCATACGCGAGGCGGGTGTGGAAGAACGCAAGATGAACGCATCCACTATCGGATTTTCTATTGCACCCCGACTCAATGCCGCAGGCAGACTTGGCTGTGTCCCCGTTGCCCTTGACCTGCTGATGACTCACGATAAGGACGAGGCAGGCAGACTCGCATCCGAGCTCTGCGACCTCAACCGCCGCCGTCAGATGCTCGAGACCGACATATGGGACGAGGCATCTGCTATGATGAGCACTCATCCCGCGGATGTGCCAATCGTGCTTTCGAGCGACACATGGCATCAGGGCGTTATCGGTATTGCGGCATCCAAGCTTGCCGAACAGTATTCTCTGCCCACCGTTATGATTTGCATGGACGGCGACAAGGGCAAGGGCTCATGCAGAAGCTACGGAAACTTCAACCTCTTTGATGCGCTTTCCGCATGCTCGGAGCATCTTGAGGGCTTTGGCGGCCACGCGCTTGCCGCAGGTCTTAACATTAAGCGCGATAAGCTCACCGATTTCAAGGCGGCATTTGCCGAATACTATCAGAACAATAAGCCCGAAGAGCTTCCTCTTCTGAACTGCGACCTGCTTATCGCAGACCCGAAGATGCTGGATATGGAGGGAGTAGAATCTCTCGATATGCTGGAGCCCTTCGGAAGCGGAAACCCCAAGCCCACAATGTGCATCTGCGGTGCTGTTGTTGAAAAGATTATCCCCATCGGCGGCGGAAAGCACCTGAGAATAAATGCGCGATACGGCGGCGAAAGCTTTGAATGCGTGTTCTTCGGACACACGGAGGCAGAGCTTCACATGAAGGAGGGGGACATTGCAGACCTTGCATTCACTCCTCAGATAAACGAGTTCAGACTCCGCCGCACCGTTCAGCTTCAGATATGCGAAATGCGCAGACATGACCCGAAGAGCGTATGCGACAGAATACTGTGTGCCGATGAGTGTGATTCGGCAGATCTGCTCTATGCATACTGCCCCGACAGAACCGCCTTCGCTCAGGCATGGCGCAGAATTAAGGCACTGGGCGGAGTTGTAGCTGATAATATTGAGGGAGTCATGCGTCAGTGTCCTCAGGGACTTGAGCCCGAAAAATTCTGTATCTGCATATGCGTTTTCTGCGAGCTGGGGCTTATGCAGAAAACGGGTGCGGGCGCATACGGCGCTGAGATTATAAACGACTGCGCCAAGGTAAACCTGGAAGATTCAAAGATTATCGGAAAGATCAGGAACAGCAATGGACGAAACTAAGAAGCCCGCTGAGGAAAAAACCGAAAACAGAATACTTGATCCCGACGAAATGTATGCCGCGCTGGTAGAGAAGATTAAGGAAACCAACGCCGACATGGATCTGGGACGCATCGGCGCGGCTTATGAAATGGCGCGCCTTGCCCATTCGGGACAGCTCAGACGCGACGGTTCGCCCTACGTTACCCATTGCGTTGCCGCCGCGGATATTTCCGTTGACATGGGTCTTGACGAGGACTCTATCGTTGCGGCACTTCTCCACGATGTTATTGAGGACACTCAGCTTACTCAGGCGGATATTGCCCGCCAGTTCGGTGAGCCCGTTGCAAACATTGTTGAGGGCGTTACCAAGCTGACCCGTGTTCAGTACACCAGCAAGGAAGACGAACAGATGGAGAACCTGCGCAAGATGCTCATGGCTATGGCCAAGGACATCCGCGTTATTCTCATCAAGATTGCCGACCGCCTTCACAATATGCGCACCATGGCTTATCAGACCGCGGAAAAACAGCGCATCAAGTCCCTTGAAACAATGGAGATTTATGCGCCTATCGCTCACCGTCTCGGTATGCAGAGGGCAAAGTGGGAGCTTGAGGACCTTGCACTTATGTATCTCGACCCCACGGGCTATAATGAAATTATGAAGACCCTTGAAAGCCGCATGGACACCCTGCAGGATTTCATGGTCAGCATGGAAGAAAAGATTAAGACCCGTCTTGAAGAAGAGGGGCTTCACGTTTCCATATACAGCCGAATAAAGCACATCTACAGCATATACCGAAAAATGTATGCTCAGAAGCTTGATATAAACGGCATCTTTGACCTCTGCGCATTCCGTGTAATCGTCGATACAATTCCCGACTGCTACAACGTGCTCGGCATTATTCACGATATGTTCAAGCCCGTTCCCGGCAGATTCAAGGATTATATCTCAACCCCCAAGCCTAATATGTATCAGAGCGTGCATACAACGGTTATCGGCGGCGAGGGCATACCATTTGAGGTGCAGATTCGCACATGGGATATGCACCGCACCGCGGAGTACGGCATTGCTGCCCACTGGAAATACAAGATTGGCGACACGGGAATTAAAAGCGGTGACGAGGAGAAATTCGCGTGGGTCAGAAGACTGCTGGAAAGCCAGCAGGAATCCGACGCAACGGACTTTTTCCACAACCTTAAGATTGATATGTTCGCCGACGAGGTATTCGTTTTCTCCCCGAAAGGCGACGTTATTAACCTGCCCGCAGGTGCAACCCCCATTGACTTTGCCTACAGCATCCATTCAGCCGTCGGCAACAGCATGGTGGGAGCATCCGTAAACGGCAGAATAGTTACCTTTGACCATGTTCTGCAAAACGGCGATATCGTCGAGGTTAGAACCTCAAAGACCGCCACAGGTCCCAGCCGCGACTGGCTCAATATTGCAAAGAGCGGCTCTGCCAGAACAAAGATCAAGCAGTGGTTTAAAAAGGAACGCAGAGAAGAAAATATCGAGCGCGGCAAGGCCATGTTCGAGTCAGAGCTTAAGAGTAAGGGTCTGCGTCTTGAGGATATAACCGACGAGGAAGTTCTGCCAACACTGCTGAAAAAGATTGCATGCCCCAACCTTGAGGAGATGTACTCCGCAATCGGCTACGGCGGCATGACTGCAACCCGCACCGTCAACCGCATGAAGGACGAGCTTTCCCGCATGCACAATGCGAGCGAAAAGCGCACCGTTCTCGATAAGGTTACCGAGGCGGCGGAGCGCAGGGAAACCTCGGCGCAGAAAACCCAGAAGCCTGTCCACGGCGTTCTGGTCGAGGGGCTGGATAACTGCCTGATTAAATTCTCCCGCTGCTGTACTCCCGTGCCCGGCGACGATATCGTTGGCTATATCACCCGCGGTCAGGGCGTTTCAATCCACCGCGCCGACTGCGAAAACTATAGTAAGCGCAGTGCCAGACCCGAGGATATGGGTCGGTGGATAGACGTAAGCTGGGCAGATAAGATAAACGAGGTCTACACAACCACGCTTATGGTAGTTTCCAATGAGAGAAGCGGACTCGTTATGGATATTGCAACAGCGCTGAATGCGCTCAACTCCAAGGTGCGTTCCCTCAACGCAAGGGATGTTGCCGACGGCAAGTCCATTGTATCGATAACCCTTGAAGTCAAATCGTTTGATGAGCTGAGAACGGTTATGAACAAGCTGGTGTCAATCCACGGTGTCACCGAAGTAAGCCGAAACGGAGGCTGATTATGAGAGCGGTTTTGACAAGAGTTGACAGCGCATCCGTATCAATCGGAGGCGAAGTGAAAAGCAAGATAGGCAAGGGCTTTCTTGTGCTTCTGGGTGTTCATGCCGATGACACCGAAAAGGAAGCGGAGAAGATTGCCGACAAAATATGCGGCCTCAGAATTTTTGAGGATGAGGCAGGGAAGATGAACGTAAATCCTGTCGACGCAGGGGCTGAGCTTCTCATCATAAGCCAGTTCACCCTGTTCGCAGACTGCAAGTCCCGTCGCCCCGGTTTCTCCAAGGCGGCAAGACCCGATACCGCAATCCCACTTTATGAGCTGGTTGTGGATAGATGCCGCGAGCGGGGATTTAAAGTCGGCACGGGCGAGTTTGGCGCCTATATGAAGGTCGAGTCGGTAAACGACGGCCCCGTTACCATTATTCTTGATACCAAGGACTAAGGAGCTTTAAAAATGCTTATTAAAACCTTACCCGTCGGACAGCTTGAAACAAACTGCTATATTGTCACCGACGAAGAAACTTTAGAGTGCGCGGTCATTGACCCCGGCGACGAGAGCAATACCATACTCGACTATATTGAGAGTAATCACCTTAAGTGCAGATACATTCTGCTCACTCACGGACATTATGACCATGTGGGTGCGGTCGAAGAGGTAATGGAGGAAACAGGAGCAATCCTGTATATTAACCACCGCGACGAGGGCTATGAGCCCGGCATGAGCGGCATGAAATACAAAATGCCCGAGGGCGGCAGATACTATGACGACGGCGATGTTGTTAAGGTGGGCTCCCTTGAATTCAAGGTAATGGCAACCCCCGGCCACACCCCCGGCGGTGTCACCCTCATCTGCGGGGATGCGCTGTTTACGGGCGATACTCTGTTCCGCGGTAGCTGCGGCAGAACGGATTTTCCCGGCGGCAGCATGAGAACGGAAATGCAGTCGATTAAGAAAATCTGCGAGCTTCCCGGCGACTACGAGGTTTACCCCGGTCACATGGATAGCTCAACCTTGGAGCGCGAGCGCCGCTTCAATCACTATTGCCGCGAGGCATTGGCAAAATTCTGATTCGGAGAAAAACATGCTGAGAGCACTACTATTAACATTCGGCACAGCACTGCTTCCCGTGCTTGAGGTTCGCGGAGCCATACCCGTCGGTATCGCAAACGGACTGGATGCATGGACAGCTTACATAGTGAGCGTTATCGGAAATATGCTCCCTATACCTTTCCTCATTCTGCTGACGCGCAAGATTATCGAATGGCTGAAGAAGCACAACATACTCGTGAAATTCACCTCGTGGCTCGAGCGTAAGGGCGCTGAAAAAGGTGAAAAGGTTCAGAAGTACAGCTTCTGGGGTCTGCTCATTCTGGTTGCCATTCCGCTTCCCGGAACGGGTGCATGGACGGGTGCACTGGTCGCATCTCTCCTTGATATGAGATTAAAGAATGCGCTTCCCGCCATAACCTTAGGCGTTCTTATTGCAGGCGGCATAGTAATGGCGGTGACCTTCGGCGTTGTTTCCGCAGGTGCACTGATATAAATGAACATGAAAAAACCACAGCTCATTTGAGCTGTGGTTTTTGTTTTGTCTTTTAGCGTTGTCCCTTTTCGTATGGTATGCCTTCTGCCTTCGGCGCTCTGGAGCGCTTGGAGGTAAACGCAAGAACGAGGAGGGAGATAACGTAGGGCAGCATGTTGTAAACGCCGCTGGGAATATTCAGAGATGCGAGGAAGTCGAAGCCGAAGTAGACGTTCGACAGTGCGCGGAACAGACCAAAGAGCAGTGCCGCGAGGGCAATTCTCAGAGGCTTCCACTGACCGAATATCATAACCGCCAGTGCGAGGAAGCCGAAGCCTGCAACGCCGTTTTCAAAGCGCCATTCGGATACGCCTGCGAGAATGTAGCAGATACCGCCGAGACCGCCCAGTGCACCGGAGATGAGAACACCTGCCCAGCGCATCTTTGCAACGTTGATGCCGACGGAGTCAGCTGCCTGAGGATGTTCGCCGCATGCCATGAGGCGCAGACCGAAGCGGGTCTTATAGAGCATGACGTATGCAAACACAAGAGCGATAATGGCAATCAGCATGAACCAGTTAAACTCAAAACCGTTTATGTTCACGAGGAATGCTTTCTTAGCGCCTGCATACTGGATTGCAGAGGAAACATCGTCGGGGTTTGCTGCGGTGTTGATTGCCTTTACGATAACTGTTGCGGCGGCAGTGCCGAGCATGTTAAGTGCAGTGCCGACGATGGTCTGGTCTGCCTTGAAGTTTATACATGCAACCGCTAGCAGGGAGGAGTAAACAACACCGAAGATTATTGCAGCAAGGACGACGATAAGAATCATCACGAATGCGGGAACGGTGGAGGGAGCATAGCGCATCATAAGCGCGCCGCCCAGTGCACCGATAACCATGATGCCCTCAAGACCGAGGTTAATAACACCGGAGTGTTCCGAGATACAGCCGCCCAGTGCGACGAGAATAAGGACGGAGGAGAAAATCAAAGTATACTGAATAAGAAGCAACATTATTTCTCGCCTCCTTTTTCAGTTTTATCATTACTTGGCTTAGCTTTTGTCTCTTTCTTTTCTTCGCTCTTTGCAATGCCGGAGTTGATTGCATACTTAATGAACAGAACGAAGCCGCAGAGATAAATGATGATTGAGGATATAAGGTCGGATATCTGTGAGCAGTACATGGTCTTGTCGACGAATGCACCGCCTGAGGTTATGTGCTGAATGAAATAGGATGAGAAGATTGTTCCGATGGGGTTAAGGCCGCCGAGGAATGCCGCGGCAATGCCGTTAAAGCCCATGCCGGGAACGGAGGATGCCGTGCACTGCCACTGCTCATAGTCGGTGAGATAGAGGAGGGCACCGCCCAGTCCTGCAAGAGCACCGCCGATTACGAGGGTGAGGATGATGTTGCGCTTCTCAGCCATGCCGCAGTATTTTGCGGCGTTTTTGTTGTTGCCGGTTGCCTTGAGCTCATAGCCGAACTTTGTCTTGTCCAGAATGACTGCAACGGCAATGGCAATCAGTATGGAAACGGGAATTGCAATGCCAACATACTTGTTGCCGCTGAACATGGAGTCAAGGCCAATGTTGGGCAGAAGGGACTGGGGAGAGGTAGTGCCGATATGGAAGGTGTAAGGGCTTGTGGGCTCCTTGACCGTGGTCAGAATCATGTTTGCGGTGTAAAGAGCAATCCAGTTGAGCATGATGCCCGAGATAACCTCGTTTACGTTGCAGTATGCCTTGAGCAGACCGACGAGTGCGCCGAATACCGCGCCTGCGGCGATTGCAAAGAGAACACATGCAAGCCAGCCCCAGTTCCATGCAAGTGCGGCATAAATGCTTGCGCATGCGCCTGCAACATACTGACCTGCGGCGCCGATGTTGAACAGACCGACCTTGTAAGCAAAGAGCACGGAAAGTGCACACAGGAGCAGGGGAACGGTCTTTACAAGGGTGTTGCCGAAGTTCTTGAGCTGAAGATTTGCACGGGAGTAGTTAAAGAAGTTGCGGATGACGTCCATAATTGCGTCCCATGCACCTGCGGGGTTTATGAACAGCAGGACTATGTAGCCCACCAGCATACCCAGAATGATGCAGATGAGGGAGGCGATGAGGGACTGAACGCCGTCATTTTTCAGAATATTCTTTTTCATGCGTTCACCTCATCTCTCTTAGCGCCAGCCATGTACAGACCGAGCTCTTCCTGAGTGGTTTTCTTGGGGTCAAGCTCGCCGACAATCTCACCCTCATACATTACGAGGATGCGGTCGGGAACATCCATGACCTCGTCCAGCTCGAGGGACACGAGAAGAACCGCCTTGCCTGCGTCGCGCTGTGCAACCAGCTGTTTGTGAACAGACTCGATTGCGCCGACGTCAAGACCGCGGGTGGGCTGAACTGCTACCAGCAAATCGGGGTTTTTATCAATCTCGCGGGCGATGATTGCCTTCTGCTGGTTGCCGCCGGACATGCTTCGTGCGGGAGTTACGGAGCCCTGACCTGATCGGACGTCGTATTCCTCGATAAGTCTGTCGGAATATTCGCGGATGGGCTTGCGCTTTAAGAAGCCCATGGAGGATGTGAATTCGGGATTAAAATATGTCTGGAGAATCATGTTGTACTCAAGGGGATAATCCAGAACAAGACCGTGCTTATGTCTGTCCTCGGGGATGTGGGACATGCCGCTCGTGCTGCGGTGACGGATTGAAGCGCTTGTGATGTCCTCGCCCTTGAACTTTACAGTTCCCGACTTCAGCGGCTCAAGACCCGTAAGACCGTAGACAAGCTCGGTCTGGCCGTTGCCGTCAATGCCTGCGATGCAGACAATCTCGCCCTTGCGCACCTTGAAGGAAACGTTCTTGACCGCATCGTTCTTATGAACCTTTGATGCGACAGTGAGTCCCTCAACATCTAGAACAACGTCGCCGGGTTTGGCTTCGCCCTTTTCAACGTGGAAGTTTACGTTTCTGCCGACCATCATTGCGGAAAGCTCTTCCATGGTGGTGGTGGCGGTATCGACGGTGCCGATGTATTTACCCTTGCGGAGAACACTGCAGCGGTCGGCGACCTCCATAATCTCATTGAGCTTATGGGAAATGAAGAGAATTGACTTGCCCTCTGCGGCGAGGTTCTTCATAATCTGCATGAGCTCTTCAATTTCCTGAGGAGTCAGAACTGCGGTGGGCTCGTCGAAAATGAGAATTTCATTTTCGCGGTAGAGCATCTTGAGAATTTCGGTTCTCTGCTGCATGCCGACGGTGATATCCTCAATGTAGGCATCGGGGTCAACCTTAAGACCGTATTTCTCGGAAAGCTCAAGCACCTTCTTGCGTGCTTCATCCTTCTTGAGGAAGCCGCCCTTGCCGGTGGGCTCAACGCCGAGAATGATATTGTCCAGAACGGTGAAGCATTCAACGAGCTTGAAGTGCTGATGCACCATTCCAATGCCCAGGTCGTTTGCGTCGTTGGGGTCGTTTATCGTGACTTCTTTGCCGTCCTTCTTGATGACACCCTTTTCGGGCTGGTAAAGACCGAAGAGAACGCTCATCAAGGTTGACTTGCCTGCGCCGTTTTCACCGAGCAGGGCATGTATCTCACCCTTTTTAAGCTGCAGGGTGATATTGTCGTTGGCGATAATACCGGGGAACACTTTCGTAATATTAAGCATTTCTATTGCGAACTGCTCTGCCAAGTCTATCAACCTCCCATCTTTTAGCTTATGGAAACATCATACTATACTATTTGACAATATTCAAACATTTTCGCATAAAAAAAGAGACAGGCAATTGCCTGTCTCTTAATATTTGAAGCTAAATTACTTCAGGTTGCCGAGGTCGTTTACTGCAACGACGGTTGCCATGTCAGCTGCAGCTGCTTCGATATCAGCGGAAACGGTGATGTCGCCTGCAAACAGAGCTGCAACGAGTGCCTCGTAGTCAGCTTCAGCAAAGCCTTCGCCGAACTGGGTGGAGCCTGCAATCTGAACAAAGTTCTCAGCAGGAACTTCGGAAACAAGACCCAGGGTCTCGATCTGGCCGCCCTTGAAGGAGCCGTCGAGAACGGATGCGAGCATGGTCTTAACAGTGGGAGCAAGACCCTTCATTGCGGAAGTAACGGTCAGGCCTTCGAACTCTGCGGGATCGCCGCCTTCGCCTGCTGCGTATGCTGCGATAACGCCAGCCTGGTCAACGTCAACGCCGATAACCTTGCCATCTACCTTAACTGCTGCGTCAACAGCAGAGGTGTAGATACCGCCGCCGCATGCGAATACGATTTCGGTGCCGTCTGCATACCAGGTATCCATTGCTGCGGTGATGTCAGCATCGCCGAAGAACTGGTTGCCGTATGCGTAGTTAATCTCAACATCGGTGAGCTCCATTTCAGCAGCTGCTGCATCAGCGCCCTGAACGAAGCCGTAGCCGTAACGAACAACTGCGGGAACTGCCATGCCGCCGAGGAAGCCGAGCTTGGTGTAGCCGAGCTTAACTGCTGCGTAGCCTGCCATGTAGCCGCACAGCTCTTCCTGATATACTGCGCAGTACAGGTTTGCGGGGACTTCGTAGTCGTCGCCGAGGTCGCCTGCGCCGACGTCAAGTGCGATGAAGGTAACGTCGGAGTATTCACCTGCGGTTGCCTTGATTGCAGCTGCGAATGCATAGCCGGGCATTACGATTACGTTGTAGCCTTCGTCGATTGCGGACTCGATCATGCCGATACGGTCTTCGTCAGAGTCAGATGCGGGCTTGAAGTAGGTGAAGTCAACGCCGTTGTCAGCGCAGAATTCCTTGCATGCCTCGTAAGTGGTCTGGTTGAAGGACTGGTCGGTGATGTCGCCGTAGTCGGTGATCATTGCGACTTTGTATGCAACATCGGAAGCATTTTCGTCGCCTGCGGGCTCAGCATCGTTGCCTGCTGCGCATGCGCAGAGAGCGAATACCATGCAAAGAGCCAGCATGAGTGCTAAGAATCTTTTCATTGTTTTTCCTCCGTATAAAATTTTTTTAGGATTAACAAATTAACCTGTATGGATGTCCATACAGGTTAATTATAACACTTTTGTAATCTTTATGCCATTGTAAGCTCAGTACAATATTGATATCAATATTTGTTCATTCTGACGGCGGTATCGAGAGCAATCTCCATCATCTGGGTGAAGGAATTCTGCCTGTCCTCGGAGGAAAGTGCCTCGGGACGGTAGATGTGGTCGGAGATTGTGCAGATGCAAAGTGCGCGCTTGCCTGCCTTTGCCGCGTTCATATAAAGGCCTGCAGATTCCATCTCAACAGCCATGACCCCCATGCCTTTCCACAGGTCGTGGGAATCCTTGCCGTCGGGGTCATAGAAGTTATCTGAGGAGAGAATGTTGCCGACTTTCAGCTCAACACCGCGTTCCTTGCCTGCGGCTACTGCCTCGGAAAGCAGGGTGAAGTCCGCAATGGGAGCAAATGTGCCGTTGAGACCGAACTGGTGGACAAAGTTTGAGTCGGTGCATGCGCCCTGACCTGCGACGATGTCCATGAGCTTGAGGTCATCGCTCAGAGCACCTGCGGAACCGATGCGGATGATATTGTCAACATCATAGAAATTGTATAGCTCATAGCTGTAAATGCCGATAGAGGGAATGCCCATGCCGGATGCCATCACGGAAACGGGAACACCCTTCCATGTGCCGGTATAGCCCTGAACACCGCGTACGTTGTTTATGAGAACGGGATTTTCAAGGAAGGTTTCGGCGATGAACTTGGAACGGAGAGGGTCGCCGGGCATAAGCACGGTCTTTGCAAAATCGCCTTTTTTAGCGGAGATATGGGGAGTGGGAACAGACATGTTGACGTCCTCCTGTAATTTTTTTCTGTGATAAAATTATATCATCACAGCGCGAAAAGTCAAATTGCAAAAAATAATAACATATGATATTATGTATTCGATGAAATCTGACAAATTTTTATGCGGAGATGCAGTAAAATGGGCGATATAATGGTAATCGGAATTGCAGGCGGTACCGGAAGCGGAAAAACCACCATAACAAGACGGATAATGCAGCGCTTCGGCAACGATGTCAGCGTTATCTATCACGACAACTATTATAAGGAACACCACAGCATGAGCTATGAGGAGCGCACCAAGCTCAATTATGACCACCCCGATGCTTTTGATACTCAGCTGCTTGTCCATGACCTGAGAAAGCTTAAGCACGGCGAGGCAATCTACTGCCCCGTTTATGACTATACAATCCACGATCGCTCGCAGAAGACAACACTGATAAAGCCTGCAAAGGTCATCGTTGTTGAGGGCATACTCATTTTCCAGAGCAAAGAGCTCTGCGACCTTATGGATATAAAGATATTCGTCGATACCGATGCGGATGTCCGCATTCTCCGCCGCATAGTACGCGATGTGCGTGACCGTGGCCGCAGTCTTGACAGCGTTATAGATCAGTATCTGACAACGGTCAAGCCCATGCATGAGCAGTTTGTCGAGCCCTCCAAGCGCAAGGCGGATATTATCATCCCCGAGGGAGGACGAAATCAGGTCGCTCTTGAAATGGTATTGCAGAGAGTCAAGGCACATTTGGATAAACAGAGATGAGATATTATGGCTAAGCTTTATTTTAAATATGGCGCAATGGGCTCATCCAAAACCGCCCAGGCGCTAATTACACAGTTTAATTATGAAGAGCTGGGCATGACCTGCTGGCTTATAAAGCCCAGCACCGATACCCGCGACGGCGCGGATATCATCAAAAGCCGCATAGGACTTGAGCGCAAAGCGCATATTATTACCCCCGAGCAGAATATCCTTGAAGAGTACAAAAAGCTGGGCAGACGCGATGTCATTATTGCCGATGAGGCGCAGTTTTTCACTCCCGAGCAGATTGACCAGCTGCGCGAGATAGTCGATAACGACGATATCCCCGTTTTGTGCTTCGGACTTCGCACCGACTTTCTGACTCACTTTTTTCCCGGGGCGATGCGCCTCATGGAGCTTGCAGACTCCATAACCGAGATTAAAACCGTCTGCGCCTGCGGCAGAAAGGCGACCGTAAACGCCAGAATTGACGGGGACGGACACGTTATTACCGAAGGCGACCAGGTTGTTCTCGGCGGAAACGGAAGCTACATAGCAATGTGCCACAGATGCTGGCAGAAGAAAATCCGCGAACAGGAAAACCAGATGTATATGTTTTAATTTAAAAGGGTGGTTGACATGGAACTGAAAATCAGATCCCTGCGCGAATCGAATGCGTATACACCGAAGCAGATAGCCGAATATCTGCTTTGTGACCCTGCCGTGTATGAAAAGTATGAGGCAGGGGAGAGCAGGATTCCCCTTGAGCTGCTTGTGAAGCTGGCAGAATTATATAATGTAAGCGTTGACTACATAGCCGGACGCGGAGAGTAACGCAAAAACCGCCTGTAAAACAGGCGGTTTTTGCGTTATATCACCACTTTTGCGGAAAATACCGCGGTAAAGTGCGCACTATTCACCACATATAATGATATTTGCGCGAAATGCCGGATTAAATTATCCACAATGGCACTAAAGGCATGTTTCAGCTTTCGGCTGAGTATGCTTTTAGTGCCTATATTATTTATATGTATAGGGAAGTGGACGAAATATGCTCGATTTCGACGAAATGCTTGCTGATATTGACAGTGTTTACACAAACTCGCAAGTTTTGTGTTAATTTCCGTGCAATGTTAAGCATTTGTCAGGGAAATGCGACAAAATCGGCGAAAATTCGCCCTTAACATTATGGACATTGAAAAAGGTTTATGTTATATTTAAGATTGTCATAAAATAGAGAGGTGATGCAAATGCCCTATAAGTTTCGTGGCGGCGTACATCCCAATTATATGAAGGCTCCGGAAGAACCCGTAGTCGTCATTACCCCGCCGCCTCAGGTCATTATTCCGATGGCACAGCACATCGGCGCACCTTGCCAGCCGCTGGTAGCGGTCGGTGACTATGTAACCATGGGTCAGAAGATCGGCGAAAATCCCGCCCCTGTTTCTGCTCCTGTTCATTCTCCCGTATCCGGCAAGGTCGTAGCAATCGAGCCCAGACCCCATCCTCTGGGCGACATGATCATGGCAGTCGTAATCGAAAACGACTACCAGGATACCCCCTGCAGAGATCTTAAGCCTCTGACTGAAGAAGAGCTTAAAGATCAGGAAGCAATTCTCACAAGACTCCGCGAAGCCGGCATCGTCGGCATGGGTGGCGCAATGTTCCCCACCGCATTCAAGATCCGCGGCGGCCTTGGAAAGGTTGATACTCTCATCATAAACGGTGCAGAGTGCGAGCCTTACCTCAACGGCGACCACTGGACCATGAAGCTGCATCCGGAGGAACTGCTCAAGGGTATTCAGCTTGCTGAAATCGCAAGCGGACTCGACAAGGCTTACTACGGCATCGAGAAGAACAAGCAGGACGCAATCGACCTGCTGACCACTTTCGGTCCCGAGAAGTACGGCGTTGAGATCGTTCCCGAAGAGGTCAAGTACCCCCAGGGCGCTGAGAAAATGCAGATTCAGGCCATCACCCACCCTGAGGCCAAGCCCGGCGGACTGCCCGCAGGCGTAGGCTGCAACGTTATCAGCACCCAGACCGCATACGCAATCTACAAGGCATGCTATCTCGGCATCCCCTGCTACGAGCGTATCCTCACCGTTGGCGGTTCCGCTGTCAACAAGCCCTACAACCTTCAGTGCCGCGTCGGTACTCCCTTCTCTTACATAGTTGAGCAGTGCGGCGGCTTCATCAAGACCCCCAAGAAGATCGTTCTCGGCGGACCTATGATGGGCCTCATCGCAACCAGCCTCGACGCTGTTAACATTAAGGGTACCGCAGGCATCCTGTTCTTCACCGAAGAAGAGGACAAGACTGTTGAGAATCCCACCTGCATCCGCTGCGGTAAGTGCATTACCGTATGCCCCATGGGTCTCGAGCCCGTTTACATGTACATGTACTTCAAGAAGAATGACTTCGAGAACATGAAGAAGTATCATATTCTTGACTGCTTCGAGTGTGGTAGCTGCTCCTACAACTGCCCCGGCAGAATGCCGCTGACTCACTCCTTCAAGACTGCAAAG
>JAZLFI010000170.1:0-1043 GCA_045615725.1 Oscillospiraceae bacterium | reverse complement strand
ACAGAACATATCTAATATGTTATCATGAATATCCCCGAACTTTTAGCGCCGGCAGGATCTCCGGAAGCGCTGCGGGCAGCCGTTTACGCCGGGGCTGATGCAGTATATCTCGGCGGAAAGCTTTTCGGCGCACGCGCCTTTGCGGCAAATTTTGAAAAGAAACAGATAGAAGATGCAATTTTCTTTGCCCACAGTCACGGCGTAAAAGTTTATGTCACCGTAAATACCCTTCTACGTGATGCTGATTTAGCGTCTGCTGCAGAATATCTCAGATTTTTATCAGATGCAGATGCGGATGCAGTTCTGGTTCAGGATGCAGGACTCTTGTCTCTTGCCCGCGAGGTTGTTCCCGATTTGCCGATTCACGCAAGTACACAGATGACCATAACCAACGCGGCAGGTGTAGAATTTGCTGCTGCGCACGGTATTTCACGGATTGTCCTCGCCCGCGAAACAATACTCGACGATGTAAAATCCCTCTGCAGCGCGGCAGCAGAACACAATATAGGAATTGAAATATTTGTACACGGCGCACTTTGCTACTGCTACTCAGGTCAGTGTCTTTTCTCATCAGCAATAGGCGGAAGAAGCGGAAATAACGGCATGTGCGCACAGCCGTGCAGAAAACCATATTCTGTTTTAGCCGACGGAACACCAGTTCCGACGAAGGGAGATTATATCCTAAGTCCGAAGGACATCTGTCTCTATCCTCACTTACAGGAAGCCTGTGAAAGCGGTGTTGCGGCTCTCAAAATCGAAGGACGGATGAAAGCGCCAGAGTATGTAGCTGTTGTTACCTCGATTTACCGTAAAGCTCTCGACGCTGTAGCAGCGGGCACATTTGAGCCGAACAATGAGGATATGGATAACCTTGCGTTTGCCTTCAACCGCGGATTTACGCCCGGATACTTAATGGGCAAAAAGTCCTCGATTATGAACTACGAAAAGCCGAACAACCGCGGTGTTTATTCCGGCTCGGTTTCAGGAATCGATACTAAACGCGGCAAAGTGGTTGTAAAAATCGAAGGACCTGTACCAGACAC
>JAZLFI010000169.1:0-2889 GCA_045615725.1 Oscillospiraceae bacterium | reverse complement strand
CGATTCTGTAGCAAAATCTGTATGCCGAACCCCGAAGCGAGACCTATTGTGTTATGCGGATGCTATTCAATGAATTTGCTGCCGGACGAACAATTCATGGGTTGAGGTCTTTCTTATAAGTGCATAAAACTTACGCTGTTTACGCCGTCAAAACAGCTGAAGACGAAAAGCAAACAGGATCGATATCATTCAAATAACCAACTCAGTTTGCAGGACGAAAAACATAGATAAATGTTTCCGATTTGAGAAACTTTTCCTATATTTGTAGGGCATTAGTCACTAACGTATGAAAGACAAGTTTGTAAACAAAGAAGGAAATATACTTGGTAGTACCATATTTGCCGTAAGGAAAAGTAAAGGCCTTACTCAAGAAGAGTTGGGCCGCAAGGTCGGACTCAGCAAGAGCGGTATCAGCAAAATAGAGAAAGGATTGACGCATATTTCTGCAGAAGATGCATCCATATTGCTTGAAGCGATGGGAGAGGTACTGACGTTGAGTGTACCGGGACTTGATGAGACCGCTACAGCAAAAGTTGCAAAGGCGTCATTCTTGATGACCGGTGTATCATGGTTTGCGGCAGAAAATAATATACCTAAAGCAAAAGCGTATCAGTTCCTGTTAATGTACAAAGGAATAGAGTTCCTTGAAAGAAATTCCCGCTACGAACAGACCCTTCCGCGCGAAGTAGTTTTAAGTGATCTTTCACGGATTTGCGCAAAGAACGGAGGCCGCCTATGAGATTGCTTCACGGCACAAATGAGATAATCTGCCGTCCGGATATCAGCAAGTGCAGGTCGAAAAATGATTTTGGCAATGGATATTTTAAAGAAAATATAATTATATGAGCGAACAGACTGTAAAAATTGATAGCTTGCTCTCAGAATTGGGAGTCTATCTCGTGTCCAAATACGGAATGAGCCCGAGGGATGCTGTCGGCATGGTTATGCAGTCCTCTCTTGCAGAGGAGATTGGTAAGCCAGGTTCCACTCTTATCGATGCATCTGTTGAACAACTTGCCGCCGCATTGCTGTAAGATTTTGCAGGCAGATTTGCCTGTTTTTCGCAAACACTTGAAACGGATTCGACAGAACGTAATCTAAAACAATCCACATACCATTAATTTTGACGCGCTACTAATTGCTCTGAATCAAAAAAATGGCGTACTCCAGGTGAGAATCGTTCTAATTTCACAGATTTTGAGTAATTTTAAAAGATTTTATGCTTACCTGCACGTCATATAGAAATTCGTTCTCTACCTCCTTGAGCCGCGTTTGTATACGCAAGAGAAAACAACAAAGTCAGATATAAATATTACAGGATGAAAAGAAAACTTTTGACCTTCGCCATTACGATCTTCGCGACATTCGGTGCGACCGCTAATGCACAGGATACGTTCTATCCCGGATTCCAGTTGGGTGTAAAGGGAGGTGTCGGCTATACCGTGGGCGGGGCGTCCAATTTCGGCAAACGCATCTCTCCCGCCGCCGGCATCAATCTCGGCTATCAGTTCACGCCGGTTTTCACTCTCCGGGCAGACATCGCAGGATGGCAGGGCAAGGGCACCTTCCTGGAGAAATCCTGGGCGATGAACTATACCCATCTTGCTGCTGATGCTGTTTTCGATATCGGCAATATGGTGCACTTCAAGGCAAACCGTGTCGTGAACCCTTATTTCTTTGCCGGTATCGGCGCACATATGCGCTTCAACAACGGGGCTGACAACTCTACTCCGAGCGTCACCCTTCCTTTTGACAATTATTACTGGGACGGCACCAAACTCAGTTATGTCGGCCGTCTTGGTGTGGGAGTGAATTTCCGCGTAAGCGACCAGCTGGGTATTTTCGTCGAGGTTGCCGACAATGCCACCGACGACCATTTCAACTCCAAGAAAGGCGAAATCTTCGACCAGCAGATTACCGGAATGGTTGGTCTGAAATTCACATTGGGCCAGGCAAGGAAAGCCAAGCTTGCAGCCGAGAAGGCCGAAGCCGAGAGAATCGCTGCGGAGCGCGCTGCCGCCGAGAAGGCCGAAGCCGAAAGAATCGCTGCGGAGCGTGCTGCCGCCGAGAAGGCCAAGGCAGAGAGACTTGCTGCGGAGCGTGCTGCTGCAGAGAAGGCCGAAGCCGAGAGGCTTGCGGCTGAGCGTGCCGCCGCAGAAGCCGCTGCAAAGGCTGCTGCCTACTCAAGGGATGGCGCCCTCGCCGCCGCCTACGAAGTGGCAAAGGACGAGAACAACGATGTCTTCTTTACTTCGGAGAAGCACGGTGTTGCTGCCTCAGAGCGGGCAAAGATAGATGCCCTTGTAGAGAAACTCAATGCCAATCCCGACGCAAAAGCGGTTCTTTGCGCCTTCGCTGACAAGGCCACCGGAGCTTCCGACTACAATATGGCTCTTTCTGAAAAGCGTGCCGCCTCAGTCGCAAAGGCTCTCGAAGCAAAGGGAATCGACAAGTCCCGTATCATCACCTGGTCTTACGGCGACACCGCCCAGCTTATGGAAATTTCCCGCAAAAACCGCGTCTGCGTGATGATTTGCAAGTAACAGATAAAAACAACAATAAATCAAAAAAATGAAAAGAAGACTTTTTACATTTGCCCTTGCGGCCCTGACAATCGGGTTGCTGGGTTCCTGCTCGAAGATCAACGAGCGGATCGATGGTCTTGACAACAGGGTCGGGAACATCGAGAACGAGAAGATTGCTTCAATCGAGAATCAGATTGCAGCCATCAATGCAAGCATCGCTGATCTCGGCGCCATCAGGCAAGATATCCTTGACCTGCAGGTTGCAGTCGGTGCCAAAGGAGAGGACATCGCCGAACTCAAGGCGGCGGACGAGGCCCTTGGCAAGAGAATCGACGAGCTTCAGACTTATGTCGATACGGAGCTT
>JAZLFI010000168.1:0-5248 GCA_045615725.1 Oscillospiraceae bacterium | reverse complement strand
GTGGTAAATCCGTTTGCAATTACGAAGTTCGATTCATAGTTATTCAGCACAAGCTTGCCTTCATTTAAATCGACTCCGTCGGGTGCATCGAAGCGTGCCGCATCCTCGGTAAAGGAGCATACAACTATGAGCTTTTTGCCCTCAAAGTTTCTCTCGTAGGCATAAAGCAGATCGCTCTTGGGAACAAGCTCTTTATAGTCGCCGTAGATAATCACGGGATTGTCGTGGCGAAGCTGAAGCGCATCGCGGTAGAAGTTCAGAATGGACTTTTCGTCCTCCTGCTGAGATTCAACATTTATCTCTTTGTAGTTGCTGTTGAGATAGAACCATGGCGCGGCGGTGGAAAAGCCCGCATTCTCGCCGTCTGTCCACTGCATGGGTGTTCTCGCATTGTCGCGGGATGATTTCTGCGCCATGCGCAGAACCTTGTCCTTGGGTATGCCAAGCTTGCGCGCAATGCGGCTGTTGTTTTTGGTCATGACATCGGCATAGTCGTCAACGCTGTCCAACGCCATGTTCAGCATACCGATTTCCTGCCCCTGATACACGAATGGTGTGCCGCGCTGGAACAGATAGCTTGCCGCCAGCATCTTGCCGCTTTCAACGCGGTATTTCTCACTGCCGTAGCGGCTGATTACGCGGGGATGGTCGTGGTTTTCCAGATAGAGCGCATTCCAGCCTTTTCCGTAAAGCTCATTCTGCCACTTGGTGAATGCGGCCTTGAGCTTTTTGAGATTGAAGGGCATCTGGATGAAGTCGGTCATGAAGCAGTCTGCCTCCATGTGGGCAAAGCAGAACATGGTATTCAGCACCTGATTTTCGCCCTCGGTTATATACTTGAGCGCAATGTCGGGCTCCATTCTAGGACCCTCGCCCACGGTGAAGCAATCGTAGAAATCGAGAACATCGTGCTTAAACTCGGCGAGATACTCATGTACTCTTGGCCCGTCGGCATAGAAGCTCATACCCGTTGCGGCGGGAAGCTTTATTTTTGCGCTGGGCAGACCCTCGACCTTGGAGATATATGTGATAACGTCCTCGCGGAATCCGTCAACGCCCATGTCGAGCCAGAAGCGCATGATGTCCTTGACCTCTTCGCGCACCTTGGGGTTGTCCATGTTAAGGTCGGGCTGTTTCTTTGAGAAGATGTGGAGGTAGTATTCGTCAAGCTCCTTGTCATACTCCCATGCACCGCCCTCGAAGAGGCTGTCCCAGTTATTGGGCGGACGGCGCTTGCCCCTGCCCTTGCGCCAGATATAATAATCGTGATAGGGGTTGTCCTTGCCCTTTTTGCTCTCGATAAACCAGGGGTGCTCGTCGGAGGTATGGTTTACGACAAGGTCCATGAAAACGCGCAGACCGCGCTCGTGAGCGCCGTCAAGCACCTGCTTGAAAACATCCAGATCGCCGAAGTCGGGGTGGATGTTGCGGTAATCGGATATGTCATAACCGAAGTCGGCATTGGGCGAGGGATAAAGGGGAGAAAACCAGATTGCGTCAACGTTCAAAGACTTGATGTAGTCAAGCTTTTCGAGAACGCCCCAGAGGTCGCCGATTCCGTCGCCGTTTCCGTCGCAGAATGAGCGGCACCAGATCTGATAAACCGCCATTTCCTTGTACCAGCATTTATTCTCCATTTCGTTTTTCTCCTGTAAAATCATAGGTTTATTGCAGTTATTTTATCACAGCGTGACAAATCCGACAACCGCAAAAATCTTCGGGCTGTTCAAACGCTTGAAAACATGGTATGATTTTTAAAGATATTATTTGTAATCGAGGGATTTTTATGATTAATCTTACATGGCACGGTCATGCATGCTTTGAGATTTGCTCGGACTGCGGCAAGATTGTTTTCGACCCCTATGAGGACGGCTATCTCCCCGGACTTAAACTGCCGAAGCTCACCGCGGACACGGTCGTAAGCAGTCACCGCCACGGCGACCACTACGCACCCGACGCGGTTGTGCTCACGGGAAACGAACCCGACGTAACACTCACTCAGATCCCCTGCTTCCACGACGAAGTCATGGGTAAAAAGCGAGGCGACAACCTTATCTCCGTTGTCGAGGTCGAGGGCAGACGCATATGCCACATGGGTGATATCGGTCACGAGCTCAGCGACGAACAGCTTGCGCTTATCGGCAATATTGACGTTCTCATGATACCCGTGGGCGGAGTTTACACCGTCGATGCCGAAGCCGCAAAGGCGCTCTGCGAAAAGATTAATCCCAAGGCAATCGTTCCCATGCACTATAAGGGCGAGGGTAAGGGCTTGCAGAATGTCGCACCCATTGACGATTTCCTTTCCCTCTTCCTCGAAGAAGATGTGTGCTTTCTTGATAACAGCACCGTATCGGTTGACGAGCTTATTAAACACAAAATCGCCGTGTTCCCATGGCCTTGAAATTAATAAAAAGCCGCTGTACAAAAGTACAGCGGCTTTTTATTATAAGTCTTTAGTCCTGCCACATCTCTTCGCCTTCGGCGAGGATGTTGCCCTGATTGTATGCCTCGACAATTTTCTTGATTGCATGGTCGGCAAAGATGGTGGAAATGCGCTCCTCGGTTGCGGTGGGCCATTCCTCCTCGGTCAGCTCGGGCAACTGCTCAATCTGACGCATTCTGTTTGCGGCGGCGCGGCACTCGTTCTGATCATCTACGGAGTGGCGAACAAGTCTGTCGTCCTCTGCAAGCTCGGTTACGTCCAGCTTGCCTGCAACTCTGTCAATCTCAATGACGCCCTTGCCGCGGTTTGTCTTGCCATTGGGGTAGTACCAGTAAACCAATTTTTCGTCGGTTTCTTCATGAAGCTTAAAGGTTACCATTTTTCTTCCTCCGATTTATTTTCTTTTTTTATTCTTATTATAAATTATCTCCAGACCGTGAAGTATAAGGTCGGGCTCATATTCAATCTTGCGCTTGCAGTAAGGGATAATATGTCCTGCGATGCCGCCGGTCGCAACTGCGGTTACGGGCTCGCCAAGCTCAGCCTCCATGCGGTCAACCATGCCGTC
The DNA here is from genome assembly GCA_045615725.1 of Oscillospiraceae bacterium. Lineage (GTDB taxonomy): Bacteria > Bacillota > Clostridia > Oscillospirales > Oscillospiraceae > F23-B02. The sequence continues at coordinate 2,234 of JAZLFI010000168.1, read as the reverse complement.
AACCATGGCGGCGGTGCCAAATATGGCTCCGCTCTTCATGCAGTCAACGGTATTGGAGCTTATTACTTTTTTCGGTGCTTCGTTAATGGATATAACGGGAAGTAGGCTTGCACCCGAGGAAAGTGCGGAATAGCCCAGCTTCACGCCGGGTAGTATTGCACCGCCGCGAAATGCGCTGTCCTTATCAACTGCGATTACGGTGGTTGCCGTTCCCATATCTATTATTATAATCGGCGGCTTGAATTTTGCAAGTGCGCCGACAGAACCTGTTATAAGGTCACAGCCTGCGGTGCCGGGGTCGTCAATTTTAATATCAATGCCCGTTTTAATACCGGCCCCCACAACCAGACATTCCATATTGAGAAGCTTTCTTATCGCTTCCTTGATTGCCTCAGTTACAGGGGGAACAACGGAGGACATTATCGCGCCCTCGATTTTATCAGGATCTATACCGTCCAGCTCAAAGCACTGACGGATTTTTATTGCATAGTCATTTGGCAGATCGTTGCGGTTTGTCGCCATGCGGCTTGTTCCGATTACCTTGCCGTTTTCGACACAGCCGAGAACAACGTTAGTATTTCCAACATCTATTGTAAGTATCATTTTTCATTCCTCCGACTTCAAACACTCTCAGAGGGGTTTCTTTCCGATTCTTATAAGTTGTGTTATGGTCGAACTGAGCACCAGGTTCAGAGCAAGCTCAATGAGGAAATTAATTCCGACCAGCCCGACAATCATAAACGTACCGACGTTCTTTGCACCTGCCGCCGTTGCCCATTCCGTAATCGTCGGCATGAAGAAAATGAGGCAGCCTATGAGGAAAACGCCCGTGTTAATTACGGGTGCCGCTATGGAAGCGGCGAGGGCGGCGGGAACTTCGTGCTTGGAAAGCGCCTTGTAAATAAGACCGGATATCCAACCTGCCAGAACACCCTTGGTTACTACCGTTATAATCGTTCCCAAAGGGTTGACGGCAAGAAAAGCACCCGCATCTCCAGATATCAGCACAACAATGCCGAAAGCCAATCCAAGCCACGCACCTGCCGCAGGGCCGTAGAGGGCGGCTCCTACAACAATAGGAATCATCACAAGCGAAATTGAGAACGGTCCGAAACGGATGAACGCACCCAAAAGCTGCAGAACTATCACGATGGCTGTGAAAATAGCCACACCGGTTAACACGCGGGTTTCCACAGATTTACTATTCATTTTTATTCCTCCTGCTGTCGCCCCTGCCTTGCAGGGTGCGGCGCTGAAATATCGTCAGGAAACGCTCCCAACCGCCTTCATATTACTATAAACAAATTTTACTGTCAATTAAAAAAACCGAGCTGAGTTATCAGCCCGGTTAAAGTTTATAGTTTGTTTAGAAATCTGCGTTGCCGGTGGTGCGGGGGTGAAGCTCAACGTCGCGGATGTTGGAAACGCCGGTGAGATACATGACCATGCGCTCGAAGCCGAGACCGAAGCCTGCGTGACGGCAGGAACCGTAGCGGCGGAGGTCAAGATACCACCAGTAGTCTTCCTCGTTGAGCTCAAGCTCTTTCATGCGCTGAGTGAGAACGTCGAGGCGCTCCTCGCGCTGGCTGCCACCGATAATTTCGCCGATGCCGGGAACGAGGCAGTCCGCCGCGGCGACGGTCTTGCCGTCGTCATTGAGACGCATATAGAATGCCTTTATCTCCTTGGGGTAGTCGGTGACGAAAATGGGCTTTTTGAAAACTTCCTCGGTGAGGTATCTCTCGTGCTCGGTCTGAAGGTCGATGCCCCACTGCACGGGGTAGTCAAACTTCTTGCCGCTCTTGAGAAGAATGTCAACAGCGTCGGTATAGCTTACGCGTGCAAACTCATTGGAAACGACGTTATGAAGTCTGTCAAGCAGACCCTTGTCAACGAAGCTGTTGAAGAATTCCATTTCCTGAGGGCAGCGTTCAAGGGTGCGGTTAATGATGTACTTAACCATGTCCTCTGCGGTGTCCATATAGTCGTTGAGGTCTGCGAATGCCATTTCGGGCTCAATCATCCAGAACTCTGCTGCGTGGCGCTGAGTATAGGAAACCTCTGCGCGGAAGGTGGGACCGAAGGTATAAACGTCGCCGAATGCCATTGCGAAGTTTTCGCAGTTGAGCTGACCGGAAACGGTGAGGTTGGTTGCCTTACCGAAGAAGTCCTGGCTGTCGTCAACGGTGCCGTCTTCCTTGAGAGGGAGATTGTTGAGGTCGAGTGTGGTTACG
>JAZLFI010000167.1:0-3548 GCA_045615725.1 Oscillospiraceae bacterium | reverse complement strand
AAGAAAACATGCCAGTGGCATGTTTTTAGCCAAGAGGGCTGCAGCAGCTACGCTGCAAGGCCGGCAGTTTGCGAAGCACAATGCGTAAAGCCTTCTTCCCCTGCCACAAAAAAGCCACCCGAAGGGGTGGCTTTTTTGCGTCAGGGGAAGAAATTTTCAGCTTTAGCATAGAAAAAGGAGTTGGTAAATCCAACTCCTTTTTTATTATCAGTATATATCTTCTTTTACTATCTCAGGAGGAACCTCAAGAAGGGAGGGCTCCTGGATTAACTGATTCATAAGCTTAAAGACGGATGCATAGTAATGACCGTCGACGGTGCGTTCGTCAAGCGCAAATTTTGCATCTACATATTTGTGGTCAACAGCGCTGCCGCTGCGGTTAAGCTCATATTTATGATACTTCGCCCCGAAGGATATGAACACCGGCAAGGTTCCAAAATTGTAGATATGGTGGTAAACAGGACCAGTGCCGATAGAGCCCAGGTCGGTTATAGTCATAGAACCGTGGAAGGGGCTCAGGCTGAGCAGTTTTTTCGGCAGAATTCCGAAATAATCGGCCACGCTCAGAAGCCACACGAGGAAGCGCACAGCGAAACGGGGAAGCTTCTTGAACCTTTCAGCAAAGGTGTCGATGTCATTGCTCTTATCGCTTGCCTTGACTTCCTCAATGGCATCGTTCATTTTATTGTAAACATCGTACACGGTATCGGCGGGATCGAACTCAACCTTTATGGTGGTTTCGGCGGAATCAATACTCATGCCGCGCTTGAGCGTCATTACGACTTCAATATTGTTTCTTGCGTAGATCCTTCTGCCGGCGACGAAACGGTTCAGACCGGGGAGCTGGGAAACGCAGCGGATATATGCCGCGATGAACAGATGAAGCATACCCATGCCTTTATATCCGGCATTGCGCTGTTCCCTGCACCAGAGTTCTGCGTTTGAAATTTCAAAGGACTGTTCGTAAAAGTTTTGCGCGTCGTTCCTGCTCTTCATAATATAGGGGATAAAGCGTTGAAAACCGGGAAGAGTGTGGATGAGCCGACCGTCCTGACGGTCTCCCGAACGGCGTTTATAGTGGTTTGCCATGCGGAGGTCTCCTTAATTAAAACTTTTTCCATTTACATTATAATACCAAGTACGATTTTTGGCAAGAGGGACTAAATATATACATTTTCTGCAGACGTGAACAGATAGATTTAATAAAATTTTCTGTGCATTTTTTGCACAGAAAATTATTACAAAAGCGTTAATAAAAATTAACATATGATTAATTTCTTGGCAATTTAATGGTTAAATTCCAAACTATTCAGGCATACCAATGCTTTGAATATATTTTCATTATTTGCGATTTTTTTCACCATTTTAATTGTGCAAACTTTGACAAGATAAATCGTGAAAAAGCCTTGAATTATCAGTATATTTTTGTTATGATTTGCGTTGGAAAACCCTATATTTATAATGAAAAAAGCAATAAAAATTATGATCAGTCGAGGGAGGTGTGTGGATGTCATTTGAAGCCATTGATAACATCGCAGCGGCAGAGGAAAATGCAAAGAAATTTGTAGCTGAAGCAGAAGCTTCTGCCAAACAATTGCTTGCCGAAGCCGAAACCGGAGGCAAGGCGAGTATACTGTCTGCCGAAAAGAAGGCAGAGCAGGAACTCAGCGAGCTGAAACAAAAGACTGAGGCCAAGGCTGCCGCGGACGTTGCCGAAATAAAATCGGCTAACGAAAACAAAAAAGCAGTTTTGAAGGCGAAAGCCGAAGGCCGAATCGAAAAAGCGGCGGCTCTTGTCGTGGAAAGGATAGTGAACGCATAAGATGGCCATTGAAAAAATGAAAAAGCTCCGGCTTATGGCTATCAGATCCCAGAAGGACGCCCTTTTCCGCGAGCTAACGAAACTCGGAGCAATTGAAGTCGCCGAGATCGAGCTTTCTGAAAATGAGGCAAATGCTGTGGGTCGCGAAAGCGGCGACGCAGTAAAGCTCAAAGGTCAGCATGCAACGGTTACATCGGCGCTCAAAACTCTTGACGCACATGCCCATCTTACAGACGGCCTGCTGAATGCAAAGCCCCTTATTCCGGCAAATGATTTGCTTCAGGCCGACAAAGCGGACGAAGCGATTGAAATCGCAAAAGAAATCGAACGCAACGCAGACATCATCAAGCGTGTAAATGCTGAAATCAGCAGACAGGGAAATATCGGTGAGTCTCTCGTACCCTGGCAGTCACTTGACATGCCTCTTGAATATACGGGCACGAAGAACACAACGGCGATTATGGGCATGATCTCCGCAGAATATCCCCTGGCTGAAGTTGAAGCGGCGCTTGAAAAAGCATCCGAGCTCAGCCAGCTTTATCTGGTAAGCAGCGACGACAAGCTGCAGTACGTTGTTCTTGTTTGCTACAAGGAAGAACAGCAGGCAGCACTTGAGGCTGTGAGAGCATACGGATTTGCGGTTGCAAGCCTGAGCGGAATGACAGGCACACCGCAGGAAAACATCGATCTGTGCAAACAGACCGTCGAAAAGCTTGAAAAGGAAAAAGCCGATGCCGATGCGGCAATCGTTGCATTCGCGGACAGACGCGATGAACTGAAGCTGGGTGCTGACGTTCTGGCAACGGATATCAGCAGAGCAGAGGCAGACGACAAGCTTTGCGCACTCGGAAGCACATTCATCATGCAGGGCTGGATTCTGGAAAGAAAAGTTCCCGAATTTGAAGCCATCTGCGAAAAGTATGACTGTGCATGGGAACTGGAAGACCCCAAGGAAGAGGAGTACCCCGATGTTCCCGTTAAACTGAGAAACAACAAGTTTACCAACGCGCTTAACATGGTCACCAACATGTACAGCCTTCCCGCATATGACGGCGTTGACCCCAACCCGCTTATGGCTCCGTTCTTCATACTGTTCTTCGGACTGATGATGGCGGATATGGGCTACGGCGCACTGATGATCATCGGTGCAATAGTTGCACTGAAGAAGATTAAGCCCCGCGAGGGAACTCTGGTGTTCTGCCAGCTGCTTCTGTATGCAGGTATTTCAACCTTCATCTGCGGCGCCCTTACAGGCGGCTTATTCGGTGACTCGCTTGTTCAGCTCGGCAAGGTTCTCGGCAAGCCTGATGGCTGGGGCGAACTTCCCAGTCTCTTCACTCCCACCGGCAACACTGTCGAAGTTCTGATCGGCTCTCTGGTTCTCGGTCTTATCCACATGAACGTGGGTATGGTCGTCAACTTCGTGGGACGCTGGAAGCGCGGCGAATATATGGATGCAATTTTTGAAGAGGGCGCTCTCTGGGTAACTCTCATCGGTGCAATCCTCTTCGCAGTACCCAAGCTTGTTGCATCCGCTCCCGCAGCCCTTGGAACAGTGGGCAAGATAGTCCTCATAGTCGGCCTTGTAATGGTCTTCTATGGCGGCTCACGTGCCTCCGAAGGCGTAGGAGGAAAGATTCTCAGCATATTCGTAACCCTGTACAATCAGGCAACAGGCTGGTTCGGCGATATCCTTTCTTACTGCCGTATCATGGCTCTGATGCTT
>JAZLFI010000166.1:0-1079 GCA_045615725.1 Oscillospiraceae bacterium | reverse complement strand
ATCGAAAATGCCGCGCCTAACGAGCCGCCTGAGCTTGTTCCTAACAGATACGGGTCAGCCATCGGATTTCTGAAAAGACCCTGCATTGCACATCCGGCGGCAGCAAGACCTGCCCCGACGACTAATGCACCGAGGATTCTTGGAAGACGTACATCGAAGATGAGTGTTAGAATCATCTCAGGCGAGTAGGTGAATAATTCAAATCCGGAGATTCCTATGCAAAGAGAAAGCCCGCTGCATATGATGAGCAGAGCGATAAGTATGGGTATGATGATGAGCGGACGCTTTAACATAGGTTTGTGTTATTTTATTTGTTGTAAGACAAATTAAATATAGTGATATGAACGGGGGATTTTGATACGGTAAAGGTAAGGTGATGATGATTTGTTAATACCCGCCGAAAACACAACCATCTCTTTTTCAGACCAAAAATAAGCTGTTACCGTATTTCCCGCCCGAACGCTTTTTCCGCCGCTTCGAGTTCTTCTCTCGTATTTACATTAAACGCCATCTTCGGCTCGTTTAAGAGAATCGCATGCTCGCTCTGTTCATCTAAGAGTTTTGCCCCGAGAAAAATATTCAGCGCACAAGGTGCTGCTTCAACACCTGCAATCGTCATACAGTGTCTCGGCTCAGTATTGAACCGTCTGCAGAACTCAAGAGGAATCCATGCAGAACATGCCTCACATCCTGATGCAAAATACGCAGACTTAACCTGATGAATAATATCAGCCGTCAGATAGGGAATATCTGCAGCAGATGTGAAAAGCGGACCGTCTTCGCCTGAGAGTTCGACCGCCTCACGTAAATCTTCAAGATATCCGGCGCCTGCGGTATCAATAAAATCAATTCCCTGTGCTCTGCAGAAGTTCCGCGTAAACGGCGTCTTATGTGAAGTCACCGCTACCGGCTCATCGCCTGATGCCAGAAACGCATCAACAACGCGGGAAAGCATTGCACGTCCGCCTACGGTGACCAGTGCTTTTTCGCCGAGCTTTAAGCGGCTCCCTTCACCTCCGGCGAAGATTAACGCAAGCATGAATCCAAAACCTCCAGAACGTGTTTATTTATCTCCCGTT
>JAZLFI010000165.1:0-6893 GCA_045615725.1 Oscillospiraceae bacterium | reverse complement strand
CGCGGCGGCGCTGCCTTCCCCACAGGCAAGAAGTGGTCACAGGTTGCAGCGCATAAGGACGCACCCGTAAAATACGTTGTCTGCAACGGCGATGAGGGCGACCCCGGTGCATTCATGGACTGCTCAATCATGGAGGGCGTTCCTCACAAGATGATTGAGGGCATGATAATCGCCGCAATCGCAACCGACTCCAACGAGGGCTACATCTACGTCCGTGCAGAGTATCCCAGAGCAGTCGAGCGCCTCACCAAGGCAATTATCGACGCGGAAGAGTACGGCATTCTGGGCGACGATATTCTGGGCTCGGGCAAGAGCTTCCACCTGAACATAAGCCGCGGCGCAGGCGCATTCGTCTGCGGCGAGGGCTCCGCCATGCAGACCTCTATCGAGGGTCATCGCGGCACTCCCAGAACCAAGCCCCCCAGAAGCGTTGACAAGGGCCTGTTCGATGCCCCCACATCCCTTAATAACGTTGAAACCTTTGCAAACGTTCCCGCCATTATCAACAAGGGCGCAAAGTGGTATAAATCCATCGGCACCGAGAACAACTCCGGTACCAAGGCATTCTCCCTGGCAGGCAATATAAAGCACACCGGCCTTATCGAAGTTCCCATGGGCACAACACTCCGCGAGATTATCTTCGATATCGGCGGCGGCGTAAAGTCGGGCGAGTTCAAGGCAGTTCAGATAGGCGGTCCCTCCGGCGGCTGTCTTACCGCAGAACAGCTTGACCTGCCTCTGGACTTCGACTCCACCAAGAAAATCGGTGCAATCATCGGCTCCGGCGGTCTCGTCGTCATGAGCGACGACACCTGCATGGTCGAGATAGCCCGCTTCTTCATGAGCTTCACCAGAAAAGAATCCTGCGGCAAGTGCACCACCTGCCGTAAGGGCATTCCCAAGATGCTGGAGATTCTCGAGCGCATCACCGAGGGCGAGGGCACCATGGAGGACCTTGACGAGCTTGAAAGACTTGCAAAGCTTGTCAGAACCTGTTCCCTCTGCGGTCTGGGCAAGACCGCAACCAACCCCGTAATGAGCACTCTCAAATACTTCAGGGACGAATACGTCGCCCACGTTGTGGATAAGAAGTGCCCCGCAAAGGTATGTAAGAACCTGTTTGAAATCAAGATTGACCCCGAGAAGTGTATCGGCTGTACCAAGTGTGCACACAACTGTCCCGCCGATGCAATCAGCGGCAAGCTGATGAAGGTTCACAGCATCGACCTCACAAAGTGCACAAGATGCCGCACCTGTGTCGACGGCTGTCCCACCGAAGCAATTATCGAGGAGGTATGAACATGAGCTACATGATTATTGACGGCATTAAATGCGAATATGAAAATGCCCGCAACGTCCTCGAAGTTGCACTCGCAAACGGTATTAACATCCCCAACCTCTGCTACTGCGAATCTCTCTCAACCTACGGCGGCTGCCGCCTCTGCGTTATCGAGAATGAGCGCGGCGGGGTTGAGGCCGCCTGCACCATGGTGCCCAAGGACGGCATGTCCGTTAAGACCAACACCGCACAGCTTCGCGAGTTCCGTCGCGGCGTTATCGAGCTTATGCTTGATTCCCACCGCAATGAATGCACCACCTGCCCTAAGAGCGGAAACTGCAAGCTTCAGGAATACGCAAAGCGCTACGGCGTTGAGCAGAGCATTAATGACGGTTGGTGCAAAGAGCCCGTTGACAACTCCTCTTACTCAATCGTCCGCGACCCGAGTAAGTGCATCCTCTGCGGCAAGTGCGTAAGAGTATGCAATGAAATTCAGAACACAAAGGCAATTGAGTTTGTAAACCGCGGCGACGAGGCATTCGTTTCCTGCGGCTTTGAGGGCATGAAGCTTGCCGAGACAAACTGCGTCGGTTGCGGTCAGTGCGCGGCAATCTGCCCCACAGGCGCAATCACCGTCAAGAACAACGTTTCCGAGGTCTGGAAGGCAATCCACGACGAGGGCAAAAAGGTTGCAGTTGAGGTTGCACCCGCTGTTCGCGTGGGTCTCGCCGAGGAGTTCGGAATTCCCGCAACCCAGCCCATCATGGGCAAGATTGTTTCCGCGCTCAGACTCTTAGGCGTTGACTATGTATTCGATGCCGCCATGAGCGCATATCAGACCGTCATCGAAGAGGCTGAGGAGTTTAAGGCACGCAAGAAGGCCGACAAGAACGCACTCGTTCTCAGCTCCTACTGTCCCGCATGGGTAAAGCACGTTGAGTGCGAGCACCCCGAATTAGTCAAAAACCTCGTAACCGCAGGCTCGCCTATGGAGGTCTGCGCCGCCCTCGTTCAGCAGAAGTTTAAGGGCGAGGATATCTGCTCCGTCGCGGTTATGTCCTGCACCGCGGCAAAGATGGAAGCTGAGCGTCCTCAGCTCATAAAGGACGGCAAGAAGATTGTCGATGTTGTTCTCACAACTCAGGAGCTTGCCGCCATGATTCGCGAATACGGCATGACCTTCTCCGCACTGCCCGACACTCCCTGCGATAACTTCTTCGCACAGGTCGAGGGCAATAAGTGCGCAACTCCGCTTGCTCTTAAGATTAACCCCGAAAAGTGCATGGGCTGCACCAAGTGTGCAAGACGCTGTCCCGTGGGCGCAATCACCGGCAAGGTCAAGGAAGTGCACGTCATCGATACCGACAAGTGCATCAAGTGCCGCATCTGCAAGCTCGGCTGTGCAAAGGAAGCAGTCGAGGTCGTTCCCAACGTAAAGGGAATCAAGGTTGCCGCAGTGAACGGTCTTGCAAATGCCGACAAGCTGCTTGAAAAGATAGCAAGCGGCGAGGAAAGCTATGACTTTGTCGAGGTCATGGCCTGCCCCAACGGATGCCCCGGCGGCGGCGGTCAGCCCGAAGCCTGCGTATTCATGAAGCCCGACAAATCCGTCGCCACCTTTGACGTGGATTATGTCAGACCCGAAGAAAACGCAAAGCTGGAAAGCGTAAGCAAAATCCTCGGCGGCAGAGAGAAAGAACTCCTGCACGTTGAATATTGAGTAAAAAGAAAAAGCTCATCCCGAACGGGATGAGCTTTTTTGTTTTTCAGAGAAAATCAATCGCTATAATTCGTATCAAAGGAAATGTCGATTGTGTAGTTGGGGAGGACGTTTGCGTCTATCTCGGCGATGAGTTCGTTCTTAAGCGCTTCTCTGTCGATGACGGTGAAGTCGGTGAGAACGTCAAAGGAGGAGTATTTCTTCTCATCGTCTATGTAAATGCCGTGGGTGCCGAGAACGCCCTGATGCTCAAGGGCGAGGATGTTAATCAGCTTGCGCTGGGGATTATGCGCCGCATCTATTGCGTAGATGCCGACGGTGAGGAAAATATGGAACTTTTCCAGCACCGTGAGCTGAATTTTCTTGGTGAGCTTATGCACCGCCTCGGCGCTCATATCGGCGGGGATTTCGATGTGGACAGAGCCGATTGCCTTGTCGGGACCGTAGTCGTGGAGAACAAGGTCGTATGCGCCCATGACCCCGTCAATTTCGCGGACGGTCTGCTTTATGGCCTTGGTGGTTTCACTGTCGGGTCTTGAGCCCATGACGGAGCCGATTGCCTCCATGAACAGCTCAATGCCCGCCTTTATGATGAATACGGAGATGATTGCGCCGATTATGCCGTCAACCGTGATGTTGAAAATGATGGTGATGAATGCGCCAAGCAGGGTGGAGGCGGAGATGATTGCATCGAAGCTTGCGTCAGCGCCCGAGGCAACCAGCGCGTCGGAGTTATACTTAATGCCCTGCGCCTTGACGTATCTGCCGAGAAGAAGCTTTACGACAACGGCAACAGCCACGATGACGATTGTGACGGTGGTGTAGTCGGGCATCTCGGGATGGATTATCTTCTTCACCGATTCGATAAGCGACATGATGCCTGCGGCAAGAACGATGCCCGAAATGATAATCGCGCTGAAGTATTCTATTCTGCCGTGACCGAAGGGGTGGTCATCGTCGGGCTTGCGCTTTGCAAGCTTTATGCCGACGATTGTTATAACCGACGAGAGAGCGTCGGTCAGGTTGTTCACCGCGTCGAGCACGATGGCGATTGAGCCCGAAATGAGGCCGACAAGCGCCTTGAAGCCTGCGAGGAAAATGTTCGCGATTATTCCTACCAGACTGGTCTTTGTTATCTGTTTTTCTCTTAAAACCGAGTCGTTCATATTAAAACCTCCGAGGGAATGCTGTTTACACAGTTTATACCTTTATCCTTCATTTTTCAATGCCGTAAACTTTACATTTTCACCGTCGCTCTGACAGAGAATGTCGCCGAGCTCATCCGTGCGATATACCTTTGCGCTTACCTCGTCCAGCCTGCCGAGAACGCGCTCGGTGGGGTGACCGTAGGTGTTATCCGCGGCGACGGAGATTACCGCGTAGCGCGGCTGCACCGCCTGCAGGAAATAGTACGAGCTGGACGAGCTGCTTCCGTGGTGACCGACCTTGAGCACGGTGCTTTTAAGCTCAAGACCCGATTCGAGTGCCGCCTGCTCGTCGCTGTATTCGGCGTCACCAGTGAAGAGGAACGAGGTGTTTCCGTACTGCACGCGTATGATTAAGGAAGTGTTGTCCGAATAGGTTTCGCCGCGCCTGGGGCCGATGACAGTGCATTCCGCCGAGCCGAGGGAGAAGGTATCGCCCGCGTCGGGCACTGTTATCTCAACGCCCTGCCGCTTTAAGTATTTCACGAAGTTAGTGAAGGACACGGTTCCGTGGGATGTGACATTGCACAGGGCATGGTCGGCTCTGGCATAGTTCAGCGCCGCGGAAAGTCCGCCAACGTGGTCTGCGTCGGGGTGGGATGCCACGATGTAGTCAAGGTGCTTTATGCCGTGTGACTCAAGAAAGCTGTAAACCTTTTGCGACTGATCGACGGAGCCGCCGTCTATGAGCATGGCTCTTCCGTCGCATATTATCAGCGCCGAGTCGCCCTGTCCCACGTCAATGAAATACACCTCAAAGGGCACGTCCTCGGGCATGGAAATGTTATCGTCGAGGTGAGCCTGGTTGTAGGCATAGCACAGTGCAAGAATTATTATCAGTATGATCAGCACATTGCGGAGAATGTGCCGCTTTTTCCTTTTCGGTTTGCTCATACTTGCATTTTACCACACATCTGTGATACTGTTCAATAAGAAAACCACAGCGAAAGGGTAATTACCATGTACAAGCTCATGATAGTTGAAGATGATTTCGGCATTGCCGAGGCGGTCAGGACTCAGGCCGAGGCCTGGGATTTCGAGGTGCATATTGCGGAGGATTTCCGCAACGTCATCGAGGAGTTCAATGCCTTTGCGCCCCATATTGTGCTCATGGATATATCCCTGCCCTTTTTCAATGGCTACCACTGGTGCGGAGAAATCCGCCGCCGCTCGAACGTGCCGATTATATTCATATCCTCGGCGTCGGACAACATGAACATCGTCATGGCGATGAACATGGGCGCCGACGATTTCATCGCAAAGCCCTTTGACGGCAACGTGCTCATGGCAAAGGTGCAGGCTCTCCTGCGCCGCACTTATGACTTTGCCGCCGCCGCTCCCGTTTTAGAGCACAAGAACGCAGTTTTAAGCACGGGCGACAACAGCCTCAGCTATAACGGCGCAAAGATTGAGCTCAGCAAAAACGAATACCGCATTCTGCTTTGCCTCATGGAGAACAAGGGCAAGATAGTAAGCCGCGAGAAGCTCATGGAGCGCCTGTGGGAGACGGACAGCTTCGTGGATGAGAATACACTCACCGTAAACGTAAACCGCCTCAGAAAGAAGCTGGACGCGGCAGGACTCGAGGGCTTTATCACCACCAAGTTCGGTGTGGGCTATATTGTGGAGTAAAAGATGAAACTGTTTTTATCATACCTCAAAGCGCGGCGCGGTTATTTCGGCATTTTCGCTCTTTTCGGCGCGGTGTTTATAATCGCATTTATGCTTTACCGCCTGCCGCTTATGGCGGTCATATATCCTGCGGCGCTTTGCGTTCTGTTCGGCATTGTGGCTCTGGCGGTTGATTTTGCGCGCTTTAAGAAAAAGCACGGGCTCATGTGCGATATGAATAAGCTCGGCGCGGCTATGGCGGATGTTTTGCCCGAATGCCGCAGTCTGCCCGAGGAGGACTATCAGCACCTTGTCCGCACACTCTGCCGCGAGGCGACGGAAATGCAGATAAACGATGCCGCTGATTACCGCGACATGGTGGATTACTACACCGTGTGGGCCCATCAGATTAAAACGCCCATTGCATCCATGAAGCTTTCTTTGCAGGGGGAGGATTCACCCCTTTCGCGCAAGCTTTCCTCGGAGCTTTTCCGCATTGAGCAGTATGTTGAAATGGTGCTTGCCTTTTTGCGCATCGACTCCGATTACAGCGATTATGTTTTCCGCGAGACCGACGTTGACGGCATTATGCGCCAGTCGGTTAAGAAGTTTGCCCATGAGTTTATCGGCAGGAAGATCGGGCTTGAGTACGAGTCGGTGCACAGAAAAATCATCACCGACGAAAAGTGGCTGGGCTTTGTCTTTGAACAGCTTCTTTCAAACGCGCTCAAATACACCCGTGAGGGCAGTATCAGAATCTACCTTAAAGACGATGATACCCTCTGCATTGAGGATACGGGCATCGGCATTGCACCCGAGGACCTGCCCCGAATCTTCGACAAGGGCTATACGGGTGCAAACGGCAGGCAGGATAAGTCCGCAAGCGGTCTGGGTCTGTATCTGTGCAAGAAAATCTGCGACAGGTTGGGGATGAAAATATCCGCCGAGTCCGAGATAGGAAAAGGCACGGTCATATCCCTCGACCTGCGGCAGTATGAACTTAAAAAAGAGTAATTCTTACGAAAGTGTAAGTTTTGAAACGGGAAATGTAAGCCGAAGCTATGGAGTGCATTTCCCG
>JAZLFI010000164.1:0-1356 GCA_045615725.1 Oscillospiraceae bacterium | reverse complement strand
GAAATCAGGCGGCTTCTTCGGCAGCGGCGAGAGCACAGGCTCAGTCGGCGTTGTTACAATCAATATGCCCAGAATCGCTTACCTCGCCACCGATAAAGAGGACTTCTACAAGAGACTTGACAGAATGATGGATATTGCCGCCCGTTCACTCAAGGTTAAGAGAACGGTTATCACCAAGCTTCTTGAAAACGGACTTTATCCCTATACAAAGAGATACCTCGGCACATTCAACAACCATTTCTCAACAATCGGTCTTGTCGGCATGAACGAAGCCGGTCTCAACGCGAAATGGATAAAGAAAGATATGACAAACAGAGAGACACAGGAATTCTCAATTGAGGTTCTCAACCATATGCGTGAGCGTCTTTCCGACTATCAGGAGCTTTACGGCGACCTTTACAACCTTGAAGCTACTCCTGCTGAGTCAACAGCCTTCCGTCTTGCGAAGCACGACAAGAAGCATTTCCCCGAAATCGTTACAGCAAACGAGAACGGCGCACCCTATTACACCAACTCTTCACATCTTCCCGTTGGCTACACTGAGGATATTTTCTCAGCTCTCGATATTCAGGACGAGCTTCAGACTCTCTACACATCGGGTACTGTTTTCCATGCCTTCCTCGGCGAAAAGCTGCCCGACTGGAAAGCGGCGGCTGACCTTGTCAGAAAGATAGCTGAAAATTACAAGCTGCCTTACTACACAATGTCTCCCACATACTCAATCTGCAAGGCTCACGGTTATATCTCGGGCGAGCAGTTTACCTGCCCCGTATGCGGTGAAAAGACTGAGGTTTACAGCCGTATTACAGGCTATTACCGCCCGATTCAGAACTGGAACGACGGCAAGAGCCAGGAATACAAGGACCGCAAGGTTTACGATATCGCAAACTCAAAGCTCAAGAGAAACGGCTGTGTTTGCGAAGAAGCACCTGCTCCCGCAGCAGAGCCTGTTGAGGCAGTTGAGGACGCAAATATCCTTTTCGCAACCGCAACCTGCCCCAACTGCAAAATAGCCTGCGCCGCGCTCGACAAGGCAGGCTTCCCGTATGTCAAGATTCTCGCCAACGAAGACCCCGATATGGCTAATAAATTTGCCATTAAGCAGGCTCCCACACTTGTTGTTATCAGGAACGGCGAAATCGCAAAGTACGCGGGCGTATCTGAAATAAAGAAATTCCTTAAATAAACCACTATAACAGGTGAAATTATGTACGATATAATTGTAATCGGCGGCGGCCCTGCCGGGCTGACCGCCGCCCTGTATGCTTGCAGGGCAAATAAAAGCGTTCTCCTTTTAGAAAAAGAAACCTTCGGCGGTCAGATTACATTCTCGCCAAAGGTTGAAAATATTCCGGG
>JAZLFI010000163.1:0-1708 GCA_045615725.1 Oscillospiraceae bacterium | reverse complement strand
TTGAGCCGACGGTACAGCGGCTTCAGCCACACCTGGGATGTCTGTATCATCCAGTTCGCCAGAGTTGCCCGGCGAAGCTCCACGCCGTCACGCTTCCAGACCTGCTCCTGCCGGTACAGCGGCACCCCGTCCACATACTTCATCGCCATTACATTTGCTATCGTGGACGGTGACGCAAGGCTGTGCTTTATGAGCGGAACCGGCGGCTCGACACTGTGTATTACGGCATAGCCGGTCGTTTTTTCGCAGTCCTCGCAGGCATAGGTAGCCGTATAATACTCTACCACATTCACCTGTCTCGGGATTATTTCAATCTCCCGACGGATGAACTTCTTCCCGATCTGCTTGAGCAATGCGCCGCATTTGCTGCATATACGATCATTTTCCGGAATGTCGTACACCACTTCTTTTACCGGCAGATCTTTAGTGAGCTCATCTGCGGTGCGCTTTGCTTTGCGCTCATGGGCGTTTACGGTAAAGATCTTCTCTGTGGGTTCTTCGGCCTTTATATCCTGAAACCGCTCCGCCTCGTTGAAAATACGTAGCTGTTCAGAGTCCGGCAATACAAACTTTTTCTTTTCGCTTGACTGTCCAAACTGAGCCCGCTGGGCGTTCAAAAGAAGCTCATTCATGCGTTCGAGCTTCTCGCGCAGTCTCTTGTTCTCGTCAGAAAGGCTCTGGTTGGTCGCTTCCAAAGCGCTGACTTTATGCTCTAATTCCTGCTTTGTCATACGGCTCACCGTCCTTTCCTGATGTGCTTATTATACCATAGATGCAGAGCAGCTATGGTATAATCGTCATGTTTTTCGGTTGCCGCGTCAGCGGCGAGAAAAACGACTTGAATCAAATATTCTAAGCTTTTCTAAGCTTAGAATACCATAAATGTGCAGAAAAGTACAGCATTATTCGGCATTTTCCGGCTAAAATATGTCCTTTTGAGCCGCTTTTCTGATTGCCCTCGGCTCCTCAATTTTCAGTCCTTCCATAAGCCAGCGAAAGCTCTGCGGGTTAATGAGTCTCAGCTCCGCTTCGCTGCGCGGCCATTGAAACCGTCCGTTGCTCAACCTTTTGTACAGCAGAATATATCCATCGCCCGACCAGTACAATGCCTTTATCCTATCTGTGCGTCTGCCGCAGAACAGAAACAGGCTTTCCTCATCAAGGCTCTTTCCGTATTGCTGTGTTACGATTGCTGCCAGCCCGTCTATTCCGCATCTCAGGTCTGTATTGCCGCAGGCTACATAGTAGTTTCGGACTTTGCCCAGGTCGATCATAGAGTTTGAAGCGAATGCAGCACTGCCGCAACTGCATTCATATCCACATCTGCCGGAAGAATAAGCTCTGCTCCTTTGAATTCTATTCTGAGAAGTGCATCCGTTTCCGGAACCGGATCGATCGCCACAAGCTGTGGTGCTGCCTGCTCACAGGCCTGTTTCCGCAGCTTGTGCAGCCAATAATAAAAGGTCTTTTCGTTGATACCGTGCTGACGGCAATATTCTTTATTCGTCAGCCCGCTGCCTGCGCAGTCCTTTATTGCCTGCGCCCAGCTCTGCGCACGATACTCGCTTCGAGTCGCTATTACATTGTCCATGCTTCACCATCCCATATCTATTTGACTCAAATATCTGATACTCAGTTTTTCGAGTCCTTGGGATAGTTTCTCATTCCTTTCCGCTCTTGTACAGGCGGGCGGTTATTGAGCGGTTAC
>JAZLFI010000162.1:0-3369 GCA_045615725.1 Oscillospiraceae bacterium | reverse complement strand
TAGAAGCGCTCAAACTGCTTCGGGCTCATAATATTATGCGCCAGCATCATAATCGATGCGTCGAAGCAATATTTATAGTTCGGGCCGTCGCCGTTTTTAATCTTTTCAATAAATGGGTCGATGTGCTCGGCGTCCCACTTGGTGCAAAACTCTTCGATCAGGTCTGCGTTTCTGCGCATGGCGATTGAAAGCTGTTTGATGCCGAGCAGGTTTGCCTCAAGCTCTTCGATGCCGAACTGGATTGTGCCCGTCATGGGGTTGTTCGGCGCAAGACCGGGAATGCCGTATTCCTTGCCCGTGACCGAGCCCATGTGGATAACGAACTTGGTGTAGTTCATATATTCCTTAAAGGTGCGCTTCCAGTCTGCCTTGGTTTTCTCTTTCCAGCTTTCGCCGTATTTGTTCGGCAGGAGTGTTTCCCAGATATACTTTTCGGGATTTTCGAGATACTCCATGAGCGTGTCAACGGTGCAATGGGCGTGGTCGTGGATGCCGACCATGTCGGGCGTGTAGTAGTAATAGCCGCCCTCGCCGAATGCCTCGGTGACGTTAAACTGGTTGCGGATGCCCGTGTCCAGAATGCCGTCGACAGGATATGTATCGAGGAAATGGCGCACACATTTTTCCATGACAGTGAAGTTTGTCATAGCCTCATCGAGAGTGTGACCTGCGTCAAACACCTTCCATGTGACTGCCGCAGAAAAATGCGGGATTCTTTCGGTGGGCTTGAAATTTGCCGCATCGCGGAAAAGCTGAACGCGGCTTTGCTTAAGTTCTTTTTTGTTCATAAGCATCCCTCATACATGATTTAATGTATTAAATCTACCATGAATTGCAATTTTAGTCAATTTATAATATACTGTTTAATATAAGATTTAAGGAGAATTAACATGGAAGAATTCACTTTGGCTCTCGCACTGGTAGACTTCATTCCCGTTCTGGCCTTCGGCATCGCAATTATCATGATAAGCCTCGGCTTTAAGAGCAAGCTGTTTTTAATCGGCGCGATTATAAGCCTCGTTGCAGGTCTTTGCAAGGTGCTGTGGAAGCTTATTCTCGGCACAACGAAAAAAGACGTAAAGTGGCTCAACAAATGCTTTCTGCCCATGCAGTCGGGCGGCTGGGTTGTTATGCTTCTCGGTATAATCTGCAACCTGGGCAAGATTAATTTCGGAAATCTTCTGTCTGCCGTTGTCGGCATGCCTCAGCTTATATTTTTCATCCTCTGGTTTGTCCTTATGGGCACTATGGTGTGGTATAAGAAAAACAAGTTCGAGCGCTATTCGGCAAAGAAAAACTGGACTGCGGAGATTATAAACTCCTGCGCGCAGATTTGTCTGCTGATTGCCGTTATCTGCGCGGTTAAGTAAAACTACATAAGAAAAACTCCCGTCTGTTGACGGGAGTTTTTTAATTATGCTTTTCTCAGTCTGCGCAGGACAGCGGAGATTGCGTAGGTCGCAATGTACATGGCAACAAGGGCTACGGGAATCATGTAATCCTTTCCGCCGAGGGTGAAGTTATACCAGTCGTTCCAGACCTTGAAGCAGACAACCATGGTGAAGTAGACGAGGGAGTATATGTAAGAGGGAAGGCATGCTATGAGGCAGTCGCCAAGCTCAAACTTATTGTCCCTTTCGAAGAACAGCAGAGAGATGATTGCCAGCACGGGAGTTGAGAGATGCAAGGCGAAGATGTTTCCCTCAAACATGCGGAAGTAAGCCTCGATGCCGCCCTGAATCGCAAATACGGGGCCGAGGAAGAACACAACTGTCAGAAGAGTCAGCGTCACGGCGGAGGTGCCCGCGTATTTGAACACGGATACCCACTTGGGGATGACAGCCTCGGGCTTAAAAAGTCTTACGATGTTATAAAGCAGCATCACAAGCGCCGCCACTGCGACAAGTATGTTGGAGTCGGTGGTGAAGTATTTAAGGCTTGTGTTGCCCACACTGCCGAGGGCATCGGGACCCATGGTATAGTAAAGCCGCACTGCCCATATTGTGGACAGAATGATGGCGAGATTTAAGATAAGGTCGATTATATTACGTGTTTTTTTAGTCATGATATCACTCCCACAAAAGCAGATGTAAGAGAAAAGCGATGCGCGTGGCGCATCGCTTTTTACTCTTTTCATATAAAGAAAGATTACTCTTCCTCGGTGTTGATGATTGCCTTTGCGGGGCAGTTATCCTTGCAGGTGCCGCAGGAAACGCACTTCTCGGGATCGATGGAGAACTTGCCTTCTTCTTCGATGATAGCCTCTGCAGGGCAGTTTTCTTTGCAAGTTGCGCACTGAACGCAATCAGGACCAATAACAAATGCCATTGTATGTACCTCCTATATATTTAGTCAAATATCATCTGACAACTGCATTTTATCATATCTTTCAGAAAATGCAATTCAAAATAACAAAATTCTTTGTTAAAGTTATTTCAGAGTAATTGCCTTTACGGGGCAGTGCTTTTCGCACATGCCGCATGCGTGGCAGAGCTCTGTGTCGGTAAGAACGGAAACACCGTCCTCGATTGCCAGGCAGTATGCGGGGCATTCCTCAACGCAGATGCTGCAGCCGTTGCACAGCTTTGTATCGACAACGGGCTTCTTCCACTGTTCCTTGGGGGTGTACTTGCACTTGTTGCCGTTTTCGTCGAGCAGAGCCTCATACTCGCAGACATTTTTGCATGCGCCGCAGTCAATGCAGCGGTTGGGGTCAATCTCGTGCTTTTCCTTCATGGGGCCTGAGGATGCGCCAACGGGGCAGATCTGGGCGCATTCATCGCAGCCATCACATTTATCTGTAACTTTATAAGACATAATATACCTCCCTAATTAGTTGGAGCCCTTTTTGATGCCGAGCTTCTTGAGCGTTGCATCGGTGGGGACGCCTTCCTTGGACCAGCTGCGGAGTGCATAGTACATCTTCAGCAGCTTTTCGAGCGCTTCCTTATCCTCGCAGCAGCAAGCGACTTCGGAGCCGAAGATTGCCTGCATGTACTTCTCGAGGGTGTAGCCGCGTTCGCCGCAGCGCATGTACTTGCCGAGGTTCATCTTCATGCCGACTGCGAACTTCATCTCACGGTCGTGATAGAATGCGGAAAGCGGGAAGAACATGATGCCGGGGTACTTGTTGATGAAGCTGATGAAGGGAGAAAGCTTGCTCATGCGCTTTGCCATTGCACTCTCGATGCTCTTCTCTGCGGGGAGTGCGGTGAGGCCGGTGTAGCTGCACTGACCGGTTGCGGAAATGCTCTCGAGAACGTTCTGCATCATAAACAGGAACTCGGACTTGAGCTTGTCGGAAGCATCCATCTTGACGAGGCTGTGCTTGAGCTTGCATGCGAGAACGTCGCCTTCGAGAAGACCGAA
>JAZLFI010000161.1:0-1405 GCA_045615725.1 Oscillospiraceae bacterium | reverse complement strand
TCGCCGAATGCCATTGCGAAGTTTTCGCAGTTGAGCTGACCGGAAACGGTGAGGTTGGTTGCCTTACCGAAGAAGTCCTGGCTGTCGTCAACGGTGCCGTCTTCCTTGAGAGGGAGATTGTTGAGGTCGAGTGTGGTTACGCGGAACATCTCGCCTGCGCCCTCGCAGTCGGAGCCCGTGATGATGGGAGTGTGGACGTACACAAAGCCGCGCTCCTGGAAGAATTCATGCACAGCCTGTGCCGCAACGGAACGTACGCGGAAGGTTGCGGAGAAGAGATTTGTTCTCGGGCGCAGATGCTGGATGGTACGCAGGAACTCAACACTGTGGCGCTTCTTCTGCAGAGGATAGTCGGGAGTGGAAACACCCTCAACCATGATGCTGTCAGCCTTAAGCTCAAAGGGCTGTTTTGCATCGGGAGTAAGCACCAGTGTGCCGGTTGCGATAAGTGCCGCGCCGACATTCTGATGAGCAATCTCGTCATAGTTTTCCAGTTTCTCGCGCTCGAAAACAACCTGCAGGCTCTTAAAGTTAGAGCCGTCGTTGAGCTCGACAAAGCCGAAGTTTTTCATGTCGCGGATAGTGCGTGCCCACCCGCATACTGTTATTGTCTTGCCGCCGAAGGACTCGGCATCGGCAAATATCTGAGAAATCTTTGTGTGTTTCATTAGTCAAAACACTCCAATCAATGTAATATTTATCAACCTGTGTATTATACACTCGTTTTCATTCTGTTGCAACGATTTCTTGAACGCTTAATTCGGGATTTACGGTCTCATTGCATTTTATGGCAAACGCCGCGGCTTTTAATGCGGCATTCGCGGTATCTTCAAGGCAGTAACCTTGAACTCCTGCCCAGACGATCGCCGCCATCGCGGCATCCCCTGCCCCGTTTGTGCTTACAAGCTCAGTTTCCTCGCAAGGCCGTTTTTTAATTTCTCCCTTTTCGGCGGCGATTAAGCCCTCCGCACCGAGAGAAACAAACACTCTTTTTACGCCTGCGTTTACAAGTGCCATTGCGGCATCCTCGGGAGTCTTTTCGTCCGTCATGCTCATGGCTTCAACATCGTTGGGCTTAAACGCGCAAAGCCTATTAAGTGCAGGCTTCAGCCTTTCCGCCTTTCTTGCTGAAACGGGGTCGGCATACAGCGGTGCGGTGATGTTTTCCGCAATCCATTTAACCGTTTCGGCGGGCAGGTTTCCGTCGAACACGACGGCGTCCGCGCTGTTAATCTCTGCTATATGTTCTGCCAGATATTCGGGCGTTATACTTGCGGCAATATCCGTATCGCTGACACCCACCGCCATATCTCCGTTTTCGTCGCAGATATAAACATAGCTCGAGGTGCGTCCGCCCTCAACACGTTTCGCAAGGGACATATCCATGCCAAGCTCGACACAGCTT
>JAZLFI010000160.1:0-5290 GCA_045615725.1 Oscillospiraceae bacterium | reverse complement strand
ATGTCGATTTTTCCGGCTTCCGCGTCGGCGATCATTCTGTTGAACTCATTACGGTGTTCCGTTTCAGTACCCGTGATTGCATAATCCGCATACACTCCTGCGTAAATCCAGTCGGGGTTCTTCTGGATTTTTTCACTGTAGTAGCTGACCTGAGCGGAAAGCGAGTGCATCAGACGCTCCGTTGCAATGGACACTCTTGCGTAGGCCGCCACCTTCTTTTTCTGCCTGAAAGCCGGCAGTTTCGGCTCAATTCTTTCAATTTTCGGCATATATAGTACCTCCTAATCAGTGATCATATATGCCTCTGTTTTCGATATTTATGCTGATAGCGGTAGTAAAGCTGCCCGTTGGCATCTCTGTCCACGGTCATCTTGTTCGGCATCAGCGGATACAAGGCTATGACCTCGCCTCTGCCGTTACGGATGATTTGAGCGTAACCGTTACCCCACAGTAAAAGATGGGTCATAAGCGTTTCCCGAAACACAAAAGAACTCATCTCCGGATTCGGTTCATCGTGAAGAAGCCGATACAGTGGGTGGTCAATTGCTTTTTCCTTGCCGCCCTCATCGTTGTAGCGGTAGATATTGAGCGGAAGTCCCGCCACTGCTTCAGACAGAATACGGACACAGGAATACACCGCCGTCATCTGCATGGCGGAGCGTTCCGTGACAGATTTCCCTGCGCTGCTTCCTCCCATAAAAAACGTATAGGCGGAGCCGGCGGTACGGTTTTGAGGCTTGTCCCTGGAACGGAATTTTGCTGAAAACAGGTTCATTTGATTAACTCCTTCGAAAAAAGGTATAAGAAAAGCGCCTACCGTTTACGATAGACGCTGCTCTGTATTTGGTTTTGTTATTGTTTATCCGACTCAATCATCGTAATGACCCTTGCACTGATAAACCGTAACCACTTCGCCGCTCACGCTGTACACAAGGCGGTCTGTCTCATTGATGCGACGGCTCCACAGTCCGCTCTTGTCTTCCTTCAGCGGTTCCGGCTTGCCCTCGCCGTCAAACGGGGATCGTTGAATATCCTTGAGAAGCGCATTGATTTTTCGCAGAGTCTTCTTGTCCTGCGTTTGCCAGTAAAGATACTCGCTCCACGCATCCTCGGCAAAGGATATTTTACTCACCGGCAAGCGCCTCCAATTCCTCCAGTGTCTTGGTGACGACTTTACCGGCTTCGACCTGCGCAGTGGCTCTCTCGATCTGGTTCATGTTTGATTTGAAATAAAACGGATCGATCGGGGCAGTAATGTCGAAGGGGATACGTCTGTCCCGCAGAGCACGCTTTGCATAGACCATGAAGAATGTGGTAAGATTCATACCCATTTCGCTACACATTTCGTCCAGCTCACGTTTCATGCCGTCTTCAAATCTGAGACTTACTGTTGTCATTGCGGATCATCTCCTTCCTGCTGCTATTATATGCAATCAGGAGTGAAAAAGCAATAGCATGAAGCAATTTTACATAAAATTCATTCTTTTTGCTTCAGATAAAAAGAATGCCCCTCCGGTCGTACACAGACTCTCTACAATCATTTCCGCAGCGGATCGCTCTGTCGAGAGCCATGACCGTAGCCACGGCACCGTCAATTTTCTCTGTGGACTTTTCCTTGTCCATCTTCACATTGCCCGCCGGGTCTGTCCTGGCACAGACGTTGTCCAGCATCCAGCGGAGAACCGGATGACCGCCGTGTGCGATCCTGCCCTCAAGGGTGAGCTTCATTAACTCTTTTGTAGGAGGACTCATATCCTTAAAGCCCTGCCCGAAGGGAACGACTGTAAAGCCCATATTCTCAAGGTTCTGCACCATCTGTATCGCGCCCCAGCGGTCGAAAGCGATCTCACGGATGTTGAAACGCTCACCGAGCTTTTCGATGAACTTCTCGATGTATCCGTAGTGAACGACGTTACCTTCGGTTGTTTCGAGGTAGCCTTGCCGTTGCCAAAGGTCATACGGCACATGATCGCGCCGGACTCGTAGCTCCACATTATCCTCCGGTATCCAGAAGTACGGCAAAATCATGTATTTGTCTTCTTCGTCAGTCGGCGGGAAAACGAGAACGAAAGCGGTAATATCCGTGGTGGAGGACAAGTCCAGACCGCCGTAGCAGACACGCCCTTCGAGATCGTCCTCGTTCACGGCAAAAGCGCATTTATCCCACAGATGCATCGGCATCCATCTCACGCTTTGTTTCACCCATTGATTCAAACGGAGCTGTCGAAAACTGTTCTCTTCAGCCGGGTTCTGCTTTGCGCTCTCGCAAGCCGCTTTGACTTTATCGATGCCGACCGTAATACCCAGAGAAGGATTTGCCTTCTTCCATGTTTTCGGGTCAGTCCAGTCATCGGACTCGTCAGCACCGTAGATCACGGGATAGAAGGTCGGGTCGATTTTCCGCCCCTCAAGGATGTCCTTCGCTTTTTGGTGCGTTTCGTAGCAGATGGAGTGAGTATCCGTACCCGCTGTTGTTATGAGAAAATACAGTGGCTGTGTTCTGGCATCGCCGGAACCTTTCGTCATAACATCAAACAGCTTTCGGTTCGGCTGGGTGTGCAGCTCGTCAAAAACAACACCGTGGATATTAAAGCCGTGTTTAGAGTATGCTTCCGCCGACAGCACCTGATAGAAGCTGTTTGTCGGCAGATAAACGATACGCTTTGTAGCCGCCAGAATTTTGCAGCGTTTATTGAGTGCCGGACACATCCGGATCATATCCGCCGCTACTTCAAAGACAATGGAAGCCTGCTGACGGTCGGCGGCACAGCCGTAGACCTCGGCTCTTTCCTCCCCGTCACCGCAGCAAAGCAAAAGAGCGACCGCCGCAGCGAGTTCGCTCTTGCCCTGCTTTTTGGGGATTTCGATATATGCCGAATTGAATTGTCTGTATCCGTTCGGCTTTATCGTTCCGAAAATATCCCGGATGATCTGCTCCTGCCAGTCGATGAGTTCAAAGGGCTTTCCTGCCCATGTACCCTTGGTGTGCTTCAGACTTTCGATAAAGGCTACGGCGTAATCCGCAGCGTCTTTATCGTAGTGCGAGTCCTCTGCCATAAACGGTGTCGGTTTGTACTTTTTCAGTTTCTGTTGCAATATGATCACCTGCCATTATGCTCTGAGTGCGAAAATGTAATTGTTATAAATACGGTGAAAGTATTGTTTCCTTACCGTCCTTTGCTGTAAAATAGTTTCATCACAGAGCAAGAAAAACAGCCGCAGCCCGAAGGTGCGGCTTTACAGATATAGAATGAGGTCTCCCCTGAAATATAGGGGAAACCTCTTTAGAACCGGTTGCTGATCTGGTTGTACTCGGCGGTCAGCCTTGCGACCTCCTGGGCAATGCACTGTCTGCGGAATGCGTTCTTGCAGCTCTTTCCCTCGGCGGTCAGCCGCTCAAGCTCTGCCTTGCGGCGTTTCAGGACCTCGATTTCATTGCCGGCGAGGGCTTCGGTCAAGTCCTTTTCAAATCTCGTCATCGCTTCGCCCCTCCTTACGCTTTGCAGTTTGCCATGCACCAGGCAATGGCGTGTCCGTTGTCCTCGAAGCTCTCTTCCGAGGTGGTGACCAGCCTGACCTTGCCTTCGCAGGTGCGGTCGGCGGTGGTGTAGGTGTAGACCGCTCCGTAGTAGCAGCCGCCGTGGGGCTGGTAGTAATATCCGGCTACCAGAACGCTGTTGCCGAAATTCAGGACCGTGGAGAAGCTCATCTCAAGGTTCTCCGGGGTACTTGCGGTGGGAAGTCTGCGGGCATCTGCCTTTGCTGCGATGTTCTTTTTCATGCGTGTTTCCTCCTCAGAAAAAATGTATGCATTACATCAGAACATCAAAGGCTCATCAGAATGGCGGGGATGCGCTTCTTTTCATGCGCCTGCCAATCGATGTCGTAGCGGCTGTTGATCTCGGTCAGTCCCTTCATCATGCAGCCGTGCTTCTGGAACTCGGCAAGGGTCTCGATGAGGCTTGAGAAGGTGGAGCTGACGGTGAATTCGGTCGTTCCGGTCTTGCGGCAGTCGGCGATGATCTGCTCGATCTCGCTGTCCCAAATGACCTCGCCGAAGTTCGGCAGATCGTTCCCGGCTTCGAGGCTGTAAAGGTAAGCCTGTCCGAAGGTGGGGTTGAAGCCGAGCTCATTCCAGGTCATGCGGCTGCGGTTCTCAATGGCGGTATCAATGGCTGCAATGCGGTTCTTCATGGTGTTTTCCTCCTGTTTTCGGGGTCTTGCCCCTTTCGTTGTGTACATATATCACTCTAAACGCTTGGAATAGCAAGCTATATCTGAGTCATGATCTACACAAATAATCGGAAGAAAAAGTGTGTATATTACCGCTGATCGGTGCTTCGGTGGATCGTGTCGAGTATTTTCTCCTGCTCGTCCGGCTCGATGCCGAGACTGTCCAGAGCTTCACGCACCCCGCAGTCCGGGCAGATGAGGGTCTCGTTATCCGCACGGGAAAGTGCCGGATGCCCGATGTAGGTCTGTCCGCACTTGGGGCAGACAGCGGTTTGAACTGAGACATTATTCATTATATTCCTCCATCGGCATCCGGTTCGCCAACCTTTACCACATGATCCTCACCGTACACGATGCCGAGGTGACTTCCGTTGCTCCAAGCCGGGAATATCGTGCCGCAGTCGTCCACATACTCGACGACGCCCGTCAGCCCGGGTGGCATATCACGGTAAGGGTCGTTCATGCTGACCAGCTTCACCTTCGTACCCTTGGGGTAGTCATGCTTAATGCGGTCGACAACTTCTTTCGGAGGAAAGAACATTACTGCTCACCGCCTTTTGTGCCGCCCTTAAACGCAGAGCTTCCGGAAAGGTTCCGGAGCAGGAACTTTCTCTGCCACTTGAACTCATCCCCTATGAAACCGAGGCGGAGAAGGAAGCATCGGAAAGCGTACTTCTCGTTGTCGACTTCCTTGTCCTGCATCGAAATGCGTTTCTGCTCCCTTGCCATCGCTGCGATGGCGGTCACAAAGTGAAGGTAAGCATCGTGTTCGTCCGTGGAAGCGATGCCGTTGAACCAGGGAAACTCGACCGTATCCTCGGTAACGATGACCGGAACGCTGTCCGTGCCGAGTGCCTTTTTCAGAAGGCTTTCCTTGCCCTTGACGAGCTTCTGCAGATTCTCAATAGAGGTGTCCGTGAAAAGGCTCCTCGGAAGGTTAACGGTAAGGTCGTAGGTGTCATCGTCTGCTGTGTCTGTTGCAGCGGGTTCGGATTCCTGCTCGGTCTTGGGTGCTTCCTCGCACTCAAAGCCCTCATCGTAAAGATGCTCAAGCAGG
>JAZLFI010000159.1:0-1924 GCA_045615725.1 Oscillospiraceae bacterium | reverse complement strand
CAGCGCCGCAATATAGATTATAACAAGCAGAAGCTTTGTTCTCGGGTCAAGACGGTGGGCTATGGTATCACCGGGGAAATACTGGCCGAGGGTTATATCCTTAAGCAATCACACCGCCCCCTTTCTCATATCTCTGAGGGCATCTATGAGCTGTTCGTTGGTATAAACCGCTCTGCCTATGTCAACACCGTTTTTCTTGAGCTCCGCCGCCAGCATTGTGGGTGCGGGAACGGAAAGGCCAATTTCCAGGAGCTCGTCGGTATGGGAGAAAACCTCCTCGGGAGTTCCGTCAAGGCAGATGTGACCCTTGCTGAAAACAACAAGTCTGTCGGCAATGCGGGCAACATCGTCCATGCTGTGGCTGACCAAGATTACCGTTGAGCCCGTCGCCTTGCGGTAATCGCAGATGTTCTGCAAAATCTGCTCACAGCCTCTGGGGTCAAGTCCCGCAGTGGGCTCGTCAAGGATGAGCACCTTGGGTCGCATGGCGATAACACCCGCGATTGCAACGCGGCGTTTCTGACCGCCCGACAGCTCAAGGGGGGATTTATCGAACTGTTCCTCCGGAACGCCGACAAAGCCTGCGGCTTCCCTTACGCGTTCGTCAATCTCGCTTTCGCTCAGTCCCATATTCTTCGGGCCGAAGGCTATATCCCTGTAAACCGTTTCCTCAAAGAGCTGATGCTCAGGGTACTGGAAAACGAGGCCGACCTTCCACCTCACGTCGCGTGATGCGGTTTTGCTTGAGTTAATGTCCTCGCCGTCGCATATAACCTTGCCCGAAGTGGGCTTCAAAAGTCCGTTGAGATGCTGGATGAAGGTGCTCTTGCCCGAGCCGGTGTGACCGATTAGTCCTACAAGCATTCCTTCGTCAATCTCAACGTTGACGTCATCTATTGCTACTTTTTCAAAAGGCGTGCCCGCGCTGTAGACATGGCGCAGGTTTTCCGCTTTTATTACTGACATATATCTTTATCCCTTAATCGAATTTGCGATTTCCTTTGCGCAGGCTTCAACCGAAAGCGCACTCAGCGGCAGGTCAAAGCCGGATTTGTTCAGCTCATACATAATCTCCGTCGTTGCGGGAACGGCAAGTCCCTCGGACTCCATGAGCTCAACCTGAGAGAAAACCTCCTGAGGTGTTCCGTCGGCGACGACGTAGCCGTTTGACATTACAATCAGTCTATCGGCATCTATGCACTCGGACATATGGTGAGTGATTAATATAACCGTTATTCCCTTTTCGCAGCAGAGTCTTGTGACGGTTTCGAGAACCTCGCGTCTGCCCTTTGGGTCGAGCATAGCGGTGGGCTCGTCGAGGACAATAACCTCAGGCTCCATGGCGATAACACCCGCGATTGCAACGCGCTGTTTCTGACCGCCCGACAGCAGATGGGGTGCGTGCAGGCGGAAGTCATACATATCTACCTGCTTGAGCGCTGAGTCAACGCGCTGTCTTATCTCCTCCGAAGGTACACCGAGGTTTTCGGGAGCGAATGCAACATCGTCCTCAACCACGTTTGCGACAATCTGGTTGTCGGGATTCTGGAACACCATGCCCACGGTGCGGCGGATATCGATGACCTTATCTTCTTCGGCGGTATCGATTCCGTTAATTCTGACCTTGCCCTCATTGGGGATAAGTATTGCGTTGAGGTGCTTTGCAAGAGTGCTCTTGCCCGAGCCGTTATGACCGAGGACAGCGACGAAGCTTCCCTTTTCAATCTTCATGGAAACTCCGCAGAGGCTTTCAAGCTCATCGCCCGGATATGTGTAATGAACGTTTTCTAATTCAATAATCGAACTCATAATTTATCTTTCCCAACGGCATGTTGCTCCGCAGGGCAGCACAAGACCGCTGTCCGTTACGGGCAGGCCAAGCTCCTGACTGTTCGAGCTGCCGCCGAATTTTTTTGTGAATATG
>JAZLFI010000158.1:0-10553 GCA_045615725.1 Oscillospiraceae bacterium | reverse complement strand
AAACCCGCCCTTCTCATTTTACGCCTGTTGAGCCGAACCCGCCTCTGTCTACGTCGGAAAGCTCGTCGGCTTCTTCAAATTCGATGGGCGGCTGGTTTTCAAAGATGCGGAACTGGCAGATGCGGTCGCCCTTTTCCAGCTTCGTATCCCGGGTCGCGTAGACCGGCAGCTTCCACTCGTCGTTGGTGCCGCAGTAGGAATTGTCGATCACGCCGATGGAATTGGCCTGCAGCAGACCCCAGCGCTTGAAGGTCGAGCTTCTCGGGGCCGTCCGCGCCTCCCAGCCGGCCGGCAGCTGCATGGAAACGCCCAGCGGCACCAGCGCGAAATCGCCCGCCTTAAACTCCATGTCCTGTGCACAGTAGAGGTCGATCCAGTCGCCGTTCGCCGTGACCTTGAGCCGTGGCGCGTCCTCGGAAAAATAATGGATTTTGATTTTCATAGCGTTCACCACTTGTTTTCTACTTTTTCAGCAAAGCCGAAGAACTCCTTCACCGGCAGAACCGTTCCGTCATCCAGCGTGATCCGGCCCGTGAAGCGGCCGAACACCTGATGCTGGTCGCTCTTGAGAACGCCGAAATTCGTGCAGGACGCCCGGTCTAAAACCGGCGTAAAGTTCATGTAGAACCGATTATCGTCGCTGGTGAAGGTCCACGGGGACAGGAAATCGTCCTTTCCGTCCTTCTGCGGAATGTTGAAAGTCACCTCGCTCAGCTTGTGAACCTTTCCGTCGTAGAACAGCACGTTCTCGCTGGCGGCCTCCGTATTGCCGAAGCCGTAACCGATGTTCCAACCGAAGGGAACACCGTCAACAGCGCCGGAGGCGGAGCCCCAGTACCATGTGTTGTGATAGGTCCATACACCGCGCCCCCAGTCTAAAACGGCGAAGCTGTCCTCGGGCTCGAAAACATAGGTTTTGCCGTCATACGTGACCTCGCCTCTGGCGCGCATGCAGTTGATTTTCTGGTTGTAGTAGAAGTGGCCGTCCTTATCAAAGGGCGTTGCGATGACCATGCTTTCCTCGGGCTCATCGAAAAGCTCGACCTTTGCATACAGAGAACCCATGGGACCGAATTTTTTCATCTGCGCTATGAGTGTGCGCTTGCCGTTACCCTCGTTTTTGAAATAAATGCTGTAATTTTTGCCCTCGGCAAAAACATCGCCCTCGGCGCTGGTTTCGGGGAGATTGCGCTTGCCCAGCGGCATGAAGCACATGGGGCTTGTGGTGCTCTCCCAGCCCTCCTCGAAGTTGAGCAGGCTTATGGAGTCAAGCCCCATATAACCGTTGTCATCAATGGTGAGAGCGAGAGCAAAACGCCCGTTATTAATAAGGTAGTAGTCCCACTCTTTTATGCGCAGGGGATTTGCCTTGATATCTGCGCGGTGATAGACGGGAAGAAGCTTTTTCGCAAAGCCCGGCTCTGCGATATTGCCCTTTTCGTCGAGCAGGGGGGCGGAAGTCAAAATTTCATGCTGTGCCATTTTTACATCTCCTTTTTAATGGCGCGTATATCCCGTCCGACGAAGCTCAGTTTGAAGTATTCTCCGTCGAGTCTGGAGCATATCTGCTGACTGTATCTGCGGGCTAAATCCTCGTCGGAGCAGTTAGTGCTGATGACGGTTTTTTTGCCGTTTACAAGTCGGGTGTTTATGAGGGTGTAAAGTGCGCTGATTGACATGGGAGTGGGCATTTCGGTGCCCAGATCGTCCAGAATCATCAAATCGCAATTCAGCATTCTATCAACCTTAACTGCGGCATTTTCGGCAGTTTCCGCATCTTTTGCGAACTTTTTAGACTCAAACGCATCAAGAGCCGCGGAGGCAGTATCGTAGCATACGGAGAAGCCTTTATCTGCGACGGCGCGCGCAATGCAGGCGGATAAAAATGTTTTTCCAAGGCCCGTTCCACCCTGGAAAAGCAGGTTCAGAGAACGGGGAGAAAAGCTCTTTGCATACTCGCGGCAGGTCTCGAAAACCAGTGCCATCTGATCGCGTGCGGAAATGCCGCTGACGGGGTCGCGGACGGCATCGTAATAGTTCAGATTGAAGCTTTCAAAGCTCTCTTCGCCGTTCCTTAAAAGCACGCCCAGCTCCTCGGTCAGCTCCTGATTATATATGGCCATAAGGCAGTCGCAGACCTTGCCGTCAACAAAGCCCGTGTCCTTGCATTTTGTGCAGGAGAAAATGTCGTCAAGCCAGTCGGATGAGTAGCCGTTTTCAACTAAAAGCTCGGCCTTTTCCGCCTGAAGCTCAAGACTCTCTTTCTCAAGCTTTTCAATGGCTTCGGCCATTTCGTCGCCTTTTTTTATGGTGAGCCCCACAAGCTCTATCATCTGCTGACGCAGACGCATGTCAATCTGAGCAATTCTGGGCACGCGGGCATAAACTCCCGCTATGCGTCTGTCGTGCTCAGCAGCGTTATTTTCCTTAATGGTATCAAGTTGTTCCCTTGCTTTTGCAAGAATTTTTCCGTCAAGTGCCATAGCTTACCTCAACCGTTTTTCACCTTGTCGTAAATGGCGCGCATTCTGTCCAGATCGCCCTGCTTTGCGGTGGTGTTCTGAGTCTTGCCCGAGGTCTTTTTCGGAATGCGGCTGTCCTTTTCGTTAATCTCCGCAACAGTGTGCAGATTTTTTTCATGCCAGCTTTGAACGATCTTGTTCATATAGCCCCACTTGAGTGCGCCCGTGTTCGTAACCGTGCGGTCATAGGCAACTGCAAGCGCCTCCGCTTCAAAGCCCATGTCAAGCCATGAGGCGATGTATTTTTTCTCTGTGGATGTCAGTTCTCTTCCTCTTATGCCGAGAGTGTCCTTGATTTCGCCGATTTTACTGCGCCTTTCGGCGGCGGATTTTATGTATTCCTCTGCCTGCTCAATGGTGATAATTTCGTTGTTTGCCCAGGCGTAGGCTTCTTTTTCGATTGTGCGCATGGAGGGAAGCCGTCCGCTCCCATATCTGTCCTTAAACAGGCTTACGCAATAGTTTAAAAGCTGGAATATTACCTCCGCGGGTAATGAAAGATAATCATATATGCCAAAGAGAATTTTCATGTCGGGAGTTGAAAGACTGCGTCCGAAAATGCGCTGAGCCTCTGCGATGACGGCGCTGAAGCCGCAGTCATCGCGTGAGCGCTTCACTATATCCTCGGAGGTGTATTCGGGAAGCTCCTCGGCGGGCAGAACCTTCTGCTTTGCAGGACTTTCACAGCATAAGATATCCATGCGGCAGAGCTTTTCATATGCCGAGTCAATCTCCGCAAGGGTGCGGCAAAGCTCGCTCGCCGCCCTGTCGGCATCGAATTTCCCGTTGCGGCAGAGCCAGATATACAGCAGGGCAACGTCACCGTCATGGGCGGAAATGAGCTTGTCCGCGGCGGTGTTCGGTATTAAATTCTGCATATTGTTCTGCATAATCCGATCTCCGAGAAAAAAGTTTACTTATTGTTCACATTAGGATATACATTATAGCATTAATTTTGACTTGTAGCAATAGGGCACTTTGTGTTATACTAAGATGATTTAATAGCATCACATGATATGAGGTAGAAATATGCTCGAATTGCTCTCACCCGCAGGCTCACCCGAAGCGGTCATAGCCGCGGTTCAAAACGGCGCAGACGCCGTATATATGGGACTGGGAAACTTCAACGCACGCCGAAGCGCAAAAAACTTCACCGTTGAGGAATTTGAAAAGGCCGTGCGCTACTGCCGTGTCCGCGGTTGTAAGGTCTATGTCACTCTCAACACCCTCGTCGGCGACAGGGAAATAGAGAGCGCGGTCAACGCGGCAAGACATGCATCCGATGCGGGTGCATCAGCAATCCTCGTTCAGGACCTCGGACTTCTGTCCGCGCTGAAGCAGGCAGTTCCCGATATCCCGCTCCACGCAAGCACACAGATGAGCATCCACAGCCTTGCAGGTGTGGAGAAAGCCGCGGAAATGGGACTTACCCGCGCGGTGCTCGCAAGAGAACTGTCATTAGAGCAGATTAAGTACATCAGTCAGAACGCGCCCATTGAGACCGAGATATTCGTTCACGGCGCGCTGTGCTTCTGCCACTCGGGTCAGTGCTATATGAGCTCCATTATCGGACGCAGAAGCGGCAATCGCGGAATGTGTGCCCAGCCCTGCCGCCTGGAATACAGTCTCGGCGGCAGAATGGAGGACAGCCACCCCCTGTCACTCAGAGACAACTGTCTTGTGGACAGACTTCAGGAGATTGAAGAAGCAGGTGTCACCTGCGTTAAAATCGAGGGACGTATGAAGCGCCCCGAATATACCGGCATTGTCACGGGAATCTACTCAAAGATAATCAAGGAGCACCGCAAGCCCACCGACGATGAAATGGAAATCCTGCGCAACGTTTTTTCACGTCAGGGCTTCACTCAGGGGTACTTTGACGGCGACAAAAAGGATATGTTCGGCGTCAGGGACGAAAAGGTCAGCCGCGACACCGAAAAGCTGTTCGGTGAAACCCGCAAGGCATATATCGACAGCGAACAGCGCCGCGTTCCCGTAAAGCTCTATACAATCGTCAATCCCCGTGAGGCGGTAAAGGCCGCCGCCATTGACGAGGAGGGCAACAAGGCAATGGCGCTCGGCCCCGAGCCGCAGAAGGCAATACGTCAGGCAATCAGCGAGGATACGCTCAACGACCAGCTTCGCAAGACAGGCGGCACGCCTTATTACTGCGAAGAGGCACAGAGCAAGGTTCAGCCCGGACTGTATCTGCCCGTTTCCGTCGTAAATGACTTAAGGCGCAAGCTTCTGACATCGCTGAGCGAAAAGAGAGCGGTTCCCCCGCGCCGCCGCTCGCTTCCTATGCCCAGAAAGCCCGAGCATGCGTTCCTTTTGGAAGACCCCGTCACCATTTACCATGTGCGCACCGCCAATCAGATAACGAAAGAGCTTGCAGAGCTTAAGCCACAGTATCTCTATGTCCCCGTTGACGTTATGTACGAAAACCGCGAGCTTTTAAAGCCTTTTGAGGAAAACGGCACGGTATGCGCCGCGGTACTGCCCAGAGTTATTACCGACGACCAGGTCGACACCGTTAAGAGAATGCTTGTCCGCCTTTATAACAACGGCATACGCGAAGCGGTTGTGGGCAATATCGGTCATATTGAGCTTGCACGCGAGGCGGGCATGAAGATAAGAGCCGATTTCGGCATGAACGTGTTTAATTCCTACACCCTCGACGCAATACGCAGACTCGGCTTTGAGTCCGCCACCGCATCCTTTGAAATGCGGATTGCTCAGGTAAGGGATATGGCGAAGAGCATAAACACCGAGCTTATAGTCTACGGCAGACTGCCCCTCATGGTCACCGAGCAGTGCATCATAAGCCGCGCATCCGGTCAGTGCACCTGCCAGAATCCCGGTCAGCTTTCCGACCGCATGGGCTCCGTGTTCCCCGTAATGCGTGAGTTTGAGCACAGAAACGTTATTTTCAATGCCCACAGACTTTTCCTTGCGGATAAGCTCGACGATATATACGGTGCTCAGCTCTGGGGCATGCGCCTCATGTTCACCACCGAAAGCGCAAGGGAATGCGTCGAGGTCGCAAAGTGCTATAAGGGCAGGGGAGAATATGCCCCCGGCGTTCTGACACGCGGACTTTACTACAGAGGTGTTGACTGAAAATGAGCATAGTTCTTGCATCCGGCTCACCGAGAAGACGCGAGCTTCTCGAGATGCTGGGAGTCAGAGATTTTGAGATATGCCCCGCCAGGGGAGAGGAAAAGACCGAAGCGGGGATGAGCCCTGAGGAAACAGTCTGCTCACTCTCGGCTGCAAAGGCAAAAGAAGTTAAGGCAAACTGCGGTGAGGATGATATTATCATTGCCGCGGATACAATAGTCTGGTGCGGCGGTCGTATTTTCGGAAAACCGAAAACAGAAGCGGAGGCAAAAAGCATGCTTCGCGAGCTTTCGGGTAAAAGTCACGAGGTATATACGGGCGTTACACTTATAAAAGGTGAAGAGATAATCAGCGAAGCCGAATGCACAAAGGTGCATTTCAGAAAGCTTGAGGATGAGGAAATTGAGGCTTACGTCAAAAGCGGTGAGCCCATGGACAAGGCAGGAGCCTACGGAATTCAGGGAAAAGCTTCTCTGTTCGCCGAGGGTATTGAAGGAGATTTCTTCAATGTCATGGGGCTGCCGATCTGCAGGCTGGGAAAAATGCTGAAGACAATAGGAGTAAGCTTGCTGTGAATATAAAACAGTATCTTAAGAAAAACGGAATAAAACTGGGAGCGCTGGTTCTGGTTGTCGCACTGATAGCCGGAATAAGCTCATATGCGCTTAAGGGCAGAGCGGGAGTCGTTCACAATGTAACGGGTACGGTAAAAACCCCCGTTCAGCAGATGGTCGGCTCAATCGCCCAGTGGCTCGAGAGCATTTACGGCTATGTTTATAAGTACGATGAGCTTGTTGCCGAAAACGAAAAGCTCCACGAGGAACTGGCGGAGGCTCAGCAGCAGATACGCGAGGGCGCGGAGGCCGTTGAGGAAAACGAGCGCTACCGCGAGCTGCTGGACTTCAGTAAGAAGCACAGCGATATGACTTACGAAGCGGCAAAGGTCGTTTCCTGGACAAGCTCCAACTGGGCAAACTCCTTTACAATCAGTAAGGGCGAAAGCAGCGGCATAGAGCTGGGCGACCCCGTCGTCACCGAATACGGCGTTCTTGTCGGTCAGGTATCGGAGCTGGGCAAGACATGGGCAACCGTCAGCACGGTTATTGATATTAACAGCAATATCGGCGCGCGTGTAACCGATTCGGGCTCGGCAGGTCTTCTTACGGGAGACTTCGTCATGATGAAGGACGGCTGCGCAAAGCTCTCCTATCTTTCCGAGGGCGCGCAGATATTCTCGGGCAGTATAGTCGTAACCTCAGGATCAGGCGGAGCGTTCCCGCCCGACCTTATCATCGGCACCGTTGTCTCCGTTCAGGAGGAGGCAGGCGGCCAGATTGAGTACGGTATGGTTGAGCCTAACTGTGACCTTGACTCGCTTGTTCAGGTTTTCGTTATTAAAGACTTCGAAGTGGTGGAATAATTGATAAGTCAGTTCTTTGAATGGAAAAAAGTCCGCGTTGTTCTTGAATACGCGGTCTATATAATGCTGGCGATGATACTTCAGAGTTTGCTGTTTTCCCGCTTCTCCGTGTTTGGGGTTAAGGGCTTCATCCTTCCTGCGGCGGCTGTCGCAGTCGGAATGTACCGAGGCGGCGTAAGGGGAACTGTTTTCGGACTGTTTCTCGGCCTTTTTGCCGATATGGCGTTTTCGGAAACAACAATTCTGTTCACCCTGCTTTTCCCGATACTGGGCTTTGTGTTTGGCTTTGCGGCGGACTTTTACATCAATAAAAGCTTTTTCGCATTCATGGTATTTTCCGTGTTTGCCCTGCTTGTGACTGCGCTTATGCAGCTTTTGTCCGCATCCATAATAAGCGGAGCACCGTTTTTCCGCGGTATACTGACCGCTGTCGGTCAGACACTCGTATCAATCATTCCCTCCGCGCTTTTATATCTCCCGTTCCGAAACAGATAAATCCAAGGTAATTTCAATATGAGCAACAGAGTAATAACAAAAGAAAGATTGGCTGTGCTTGCATCGGTGCTTGTCATTCTCGTGGTCGTCTATCTTATATTCCTATATAAGCTTCAGATTATCGAGGGCGAGAAGTATTATGAGGAAAGCCAGAATAACGTCGTAACGACGAACACCGTAACAGCGGCAAGAGGCAACATCCTCGACCGCTACGGACGAGTGCTGGTTTCCAACAAAACCTGCTACAACCTGGCCATCAACGAAAGCGAAATGTTCTATGTTGACGATGCAGACCCCAACGCCAACATTCTTCAGCTTGTAAATCTGGTCAGAGATTACGGCGAGGACTATAACGACGAGCTTCCCATAACCGCCGAGCCGCCTTTTGAATATACAGAAATGACCGATGTTGACTCGGCGCGACTTTCCGCCTACAAAAAGCAGAACGACCTTGACGAGAGCGCAAGCGCAATCGAAGTTCTGTCCAACATGCGAGACCGCTATGAGATAGACAGCAACTATTCCGCCGAAGAGGCGAGAATAATCGCGGGTGTCCGCTATGCGGTCAATGTCCGTTATCTTATCGGCACCTCCGACTATATCTTCGTTGAAGATGCGGATATGTCGCTTATCTCAACGATTCTGGAAAACAATGTCCCCGGTATAACCGTTAAAGAGTCCTTCATCCGCGAATACAACACTGAGTATGCCGCGCATATCCTCGGCTATATCGGCATGATGGACGATACGGAGTATCAGAGCTACACGAGCCTCGGCTATTCGGCCGATACAAAGGTCGGCAAGGCAGGCGTCGAGCTTGCATTTGAGAAATATCTCCACGGCACAAACGGAGAGGTCAGAACAACCGCGACCTCAAACGGCACAGTTGTTGGCAAGACCTACACCACCGAGCCCGTCCCCGGCAACAATGTCTATCTGACCATAGACATTCAGCTTCAGGAAGCAACTGAGCAGGCTCTGGCAAAGGGTGTTCAGGCAATTCAGGACTATAACGACGAAAAGAAAAACGACGGCTCGGTTGCCCAGAGCATTGACGATACTGTTGACGGTGCGGCGGCGGTTGTCGTAAACGTCAAAACGGGCGAGCCTCTTGCAATCGCAAGCTGGCCCACATACAATCTGTCGGACCTGATGGAAAACTACGACGAAATACTGCACGCGGATTACCAGCCCCTTTATAACCGCGCGCTTTTCGGCAGATTTGCTCCCGGCTCAACATTCAAGCCCTGCGTTGCAATGGCGGCGCTGACTGAAAAAACCATTGACACTAACACATATATAACCTGTCAGGGTGTTTACAGACGATACGAGGAGCAGGGCTATGCGCCTACCTGCTGGATATGGAACGAAAACCACCTGACTCACGGAACGGATAACGTACCTCTGGCGCTGCGCGATTCCTGCAACTACTTCTTCTACGATGTAGGCCATGACCTCGGCATCGACAAGATGGATAAATACGCAAAGCTCTTCGGTCTCGGCGAGCCTACGGGTATCGAGCTTCAGGAGGATACGGGCAATATGTCATCGCCTGATTCCCACTGGGACTTCGTTCAGGAAGACTGGCATATCGGTGATACCATGCAGGCCGCTATCGGCCAGTCAGACAGCGTATTCACTCCTCTGCAGATGGCTGAATACTGCGCAACCGTTGCAAACAGCGGCGAGAGACATACCGCATCCATACTCAAAAACGTTCGCAGTTACGATTACAGCGAAAACGTTTACGAGCGCGAGGATGAGATTATGAGCGAGGTTGACAGCCCCGATTACAACTGGAAGGCAGTTCACGAGGGCATGTACCTTGTTGCAAACGACCCCAACGGCTCGGGCTATGAGGTTTTCCAGGGCTACACCGCGTCCAGCGTTGCATGTAAGACCGGTACCTCACAGAAGGGCGAGAGTATTAAGAACACCGCTGTGTTCATGTGTTACGCACCTTTCGACAACCCCGAAGTCGCAATCGCCGTCGTCGTTGAAAAGGGTACATCCGGCGCAAAGGCAGGACCTATTGCCCGAGATATTCTCGAAGCTTATTTCAATCTTAAGAGCGCAACCGACGTTACGGATCTTGAAGGTACGCTGCTTAAATAAAAAAGTGTGAAATTTTACCGCAAAACTGATTGAAATATTGTGGATTTTTAGATATAATGTATTAAGAAACAATTTTTCACCGGAGGTAGTTGAATGAATATTGCGTTGATGGCACATGACCGTAAAAAAGAACTGATGGTGCAGTTCTGTATAGCCTATAGCGGCATCCTTGCGGAGCATTCCGTCTGCGCAACAAATACCACCGGCAAGCTTGTCAGCGAAGCCACGGGACTTCCCGTGACCCTTTACTTCCACGCAGACCAGGGCGGTGCACAGCAGATATGCTCAAGAATAGCATACAACGAGATTGACCTCGTTCTGTTCTTCTGCGACCCCGCTAATCCCAGAGGCTTCGACGATATAAACAAGGTCGAAAGACTCTGCGACCAGTATCAGATTCCCTTTGCGACAAATGCCGCAACCGCTGAGGTCCTTGTTCAGGGACTCAGAAGAGGCGACCTTGACTGGCGCAATATCGTCAATCCCAAGAAAAGATAAGTTTAAGATTAAAGACTAAATAATTGCTTGAATGCTGTTATCGTTCGATAACAGCATTTGAACTGAGAGAGGAAAGAAAAAATGGCAAAAGTTGAACCGCGTACACTGTCCGGCTTTATGGAACTGCTTCCCGCGCCGCAGGTTAAAATGGAAAAAATGATGGAGATTCTGCGTAAGAGCTATTCTCTTTACGGCTTTACTCCTCTTGATACACCGATTATCGAGTCTGCGGAGGTCCTTCTTGCAAAGGGCGGCGGCGAAACCGAAAAGCAGATTTACCGCTTTATGAAGGGTGACAGCGACCTTGCGCTTCGCTTTGACCTGACCGTACCTCTTGCAAAATACGTTGCACAGAACTACGGAAACCTCACATTCCCGTTCCG
>JAZLFI010000157.1:0-10643 GCA_045615725.1 Oscillospiraceae bacterium | reverse complement strand
CGGGTGAATCCAATTTCTTTTTTATTCAAACATATCTCTAAAATGCAGAGATAGATTCCGATATCTATGCGGTTATAATATGATACTGCATCCGCCGGCATGATTCCTCTTTTGCCGGGTTTCCTAAATCTGTTAACTGTTAATTTGCCATCCTTGTTTTCTACATACCAAGGCTGTGTATTGCAGGCACTTGGGGCAAAACGAGCAACGTCCGCAACGCCCGGATCATCGCCCAGCCATACCTCCTGAAGCGGCTTGCGTTTTGCCTTGAACATATCTTTGCGATACAGCGACTGGTCGTTCACCTTGTGGATTGCAATCATAATTACGAATTTCATCGCGTTGTAGTCAGGCATATCAGGCTTGCCGATTCCGTACCACAGGCTTCCTATATCATGCTGTACCAGATATAGATCCAACTGCTCACCTATGTATCCGGCATTCATCAGATAATTATCTTTTTCTTCGCTGTAAATCAAGATG
Organism: Oscillospiraceae bacterium; assembly: GCA_045615725.1. Classification (GTDB taxonomy): domain Bacteria; phylum Bacillota; class Clostridia; order Oscillospirales; family Oscillospiraceae; genus F23-B02. Next base: position 10,160 of record JAZLFI010000157.1, on the reverse strand, counting down.
CAGTATTCAGCGTCTCTCTTAAAATTCACCTTGCTTGCAGGAACGATACGAATAGCTGTCTTAATCTCAGGATACAAGCAATCGAAATCAGCATAAGCCTTCTCAATATCCGCAAGCTCAGACTGTGTTATTATATCACTGCCTACGCCTCTGAATAAGTGAAATGACTTTCTTTTGAATATTGTCTCGTAAAAATCTTCTTTCATATCATTTCTCCTCTGCAAATTCAAAATTATGAAGCAGTTCCAAAGCAGTTAAGCAATACCACTCCGGTAACAATCAGAATCAGCGATAAAACTCCGATTAAATTCAGTTTCTCTCCGAATACAAACCAAGATATAAGTGCTGTTGCCGCAATCCCAACACCGCACCAAGTGGCATACACTGCGGCAAGATTAATCTTCAGTAAAACTCTTGACAAAAGATAACAGCTTGCGCCATAAGCAATAAGGCTCGCCAGTGACGGTAACAGTTTAGAAAATCCCTCCGCATACTTCATACAAGTTGTGGCAAACACTTCGCAGCCGATGGCAGCAAACAACATCAAATAAGACATTTCGTTTCCTCCGCTTTATCTGAGCAACAAGCTTTCCTGCCTGCGCCGGAAATACTGACTGTTTGACATTATTTTAAGACAACATCTCCCGCCTTGTCAATTGCTCGGTTAAGTTACTCGCCAGACTGTGAAGCCACTGTTTTTTAGTGGCTTTATTGATTGATTACACCGATATTGAAAAATGATGAAATCGGTGATTATTATGAAAGTTAAAAATGCAAATTGTACAGAAATGACTATCGTAACGGTTAAAGAGTTGAAAGAGAAAGAATAAAACTCGGTTTCTTACCTATCGGGCAAAAGCGTGTGGCTGTCATGGCAGACTTGACACGTCTGCGGTGCTTTGATATACTGACATCACTCTTTGCACTGCAAACCAATTACAGTACAAACTGAACAGGCCGGAGCGAATGCTCGGAGCCGGGTTACTTAGTAACAGTGGAGTTATGCCCACGGGACAGTAAGCTACATTACTGGTTTCGTGGGCTTTTTTGCACCCGAAAGCAGCTGCCACGGAGTTATCATATACTGATTTTGTGGAGGAACTTGTTATGGGTAAAAAGATTATCGACACATCAGAGCAAATCTCGGAAAAATATGAAAAAACTGCGGTTAAGGTCTCGCTGGTAAGTATTATCGGCAACAGCCTGCTGTCACTGTTCAAGCTTCTTGCCGGTATTATCGCGAATTCCGGCGCAATGATTTCCGACGCTGTCCACTCTGCGTCAGACGTATTCAGCAGTATAATTGTAATACTCGGCGTCAAAATTGCCGCGAGAGATTCCGACGACGAACACCAATACGGGCACGAGCGCTTTGAATGCGTTGCCGCCATTGTGCTTGCGGTCATTCTGTGTATTGTGGGTCTTTTCATAGGCCACACCGCAATCGAGAAGCTGTCATCCGACGCCGCGGATAAGCTTCAGATGCCCGGTATGCTCGCGCTGATTGCCGCCGTTGTATCCATAGTCTGCAAAGAAGCAATGTACTGGTATACCCGCGTCTATGCCAAGCGACTCAATTCCAGCGGTCTTATGGCCGAGGCATGGCATCATCGCAGTGACGCGCTTTCGTCCATCGGTGCGCTCATGGGCATATGGGGCGCCAGAATGGGCTATCCGTGGCTCGACGCTGTGGCAAGCCTTGTTATCTGTGCATTCATTGTAAAAGCCTCTTACGACATCTTCGTGGACGCTATTGAAAAAATGGTCGACCATGCCTGCGATGAAGAAACGCAGAAAGCTCTTGCCGAGTGTGCCGCATCACAGCCCGGCGTTATGGGCATAAAGCACCTGCAGAGCCGCCAGTTCGGAAACAAGATATACGTCGACCTTGACATTCTTGCCGACGGCAATATAACGCTTAATCAGAGCAATGATATCGCCGAGCAGGTTCACTCTGCTATTGAGTCGCAATTTCCCGATGTTAAGCACATAATGGTACGAGTCAATCCGTTCTAAGCTACATCAAATAAGCTGAAGCCAAAAACAAAAAACAGCACCCGGAGCGATTATGCTCCGGGTGCTGTAATTATGCGCTTATTTTTCGAACCATCTTTCGGAAAATCTGCTTCCGGGCTCAAAAATTTGTTCTTCATTATCCAGTCCGTAAAACTCATTTCCGCCTGCTACCTGCATGAGTTCATCCTCAGTCAGCTCAGCGAGCTTCTTGTTCAGTGCTTCAACTTCTGCCTTGAGTGCGTTGAGTTCTTCGGGTGTCTTCATTTTTGTTTGCCTCCATCGGGTTATTTTATAATAGCTTACCGTTATCTTTCACTTTTTCAAGGTCGCCGGTTTGGATGTCGGTGTCAACGTCCTTTGACGGAAACTCTGTCATCATTACGTTGTGATCCTCGGCAGCAACGCCGCCGATAACCTGTTCGAGTTCCTGTTCATTGAGTTTCTTGTTATCCATTTCATTTACCTCCATTGGTTTTTTCACTTATGTATACGAATGAGTTTTAAAAATGGCTACAACTTTTACAATTATTGTACAATATCCCGGTTGTAATTACAAGTAAAAGCACCGCCCAAGGCGGTGCTTTTCTTTTACAGATACGGTCTTAGCTGCTCGAGAAGCTGCTGTTCCTGCGCGATGAGTTTTTTGGTCAGATCCTTTGCCTTCTCGTCAGCCGCCTTATACTGATTAAGATATTTGGACAGAGATTTAATGCCCATATTGCAGCCGTCGGTCATAAGGTCGGCAATCGTTGCGTCTGAGGTGTCCAGTCCCAGCTTGAAGTTGGTCTTGATTTTGGACATGCCCTGAGCCATGGGATTGGGGTCCTTGCCGCCGTCGTCGAAGCGCTCAAGAGCCTGCTGCAGCTCGTCCTTCAGCTTTTCGTGCTTACTCTTACATTCGGTCAGCGCGTCCTTGAGCTCTGTGCTTTTTGCGTAGCCGCGCACATCGTCGATGGACGCAACGCCCATTTTAATACCTGCATCGCATTCGTGCAGAAGCTTGATTGTATCCTTTTCTACCATGGAAAAAACCTCCCCGTTAATTTCAGCATTAGTTTGGATGAAATCGCAGGAAAATATTCGCATAGCATAAAAAAAGCTCACATGCACCAATTGGCGTATGTGAGCTTTTATCTTTTATATTTACTTGCCGCAGAACAGCAGCAGGGTTGCAATCGCAACTGAAAGCTGACAGCAGACGTTGGATGCCTCGATAACCCAGTGAACCTTTGCGTTCTTAAGGTCGCCCTTAATTCCGAGTCCAACAAGGAAGAGGAAGAGGCAGATTGCCAGTGCATAGAGGATTATGGGAAGTGTGACTCCCGCTCTTATGGACAGAGTAATCAGCGAGATATAAATCAGCAGATAGCCGATAGCGCCGATAAGTACCGCCACGGTGTTGAACTTGCCGCTCCTATTGAGAATAAAGCCCAGCACAGCCAGCGCCACAACAATAATCGCAACATAGACGAGGGGCTTGACGTTCAGTGTGTAGCCGAAAATCATAAGTCCGGAGATAAATATGCCCGTGTTCACGTAGGAAACAAGGTTTACGGGCATTTTAAACTGCATCTTTCCCGTGCCGACGATAACCTTTACCGTGGGAATGGTAAAGCCGAAGACGAGGGAGATTGCAACGCCGATTGCGTAGATGATATACATGGGGAGCTTCATAACTCCGAAGAGGTTAATAAGTATTGTAATCGATGTGATAGAGTAAAGTATGGGGTTTATATAGTCAAACAGTCCGAGAGCGACCGAGAAATTACCCTTTAACTCATTGTCTTTTTCAGTGTTCAGGTTTTCCAAAATATTATCTCCTTAATTACTGGCGCACAAGGGTGCCGACCAGCATATTTACTATGTATTCCTTCTGCTGAAGAATTATTGCATCCTTCTGCTCCTGAGTCATACCCTCGGGAAAGGGTACGGGCGGCAGAGGAAGCATAAGGTTCTGCGCAAGATAGTGCAGACCTTCGGGGTATTTTGTGATATCAACTTTCTTTTCATCCATTTTCAGTTCCTCCATTACGGTCTGTACTCACGCAGGAAGTCGCAGACTGCCTTGACATTCTCGGGATTTGCATCGTTGCGGAAGGAAACCATCTTGTCCTCGCTGAAGATATATCCGCCCTCTGCACCCAGCTCGTCGCAAAGGCGCTTGGTCAGATCCAGACATTCCTGCTTGGTGCCGCCGCCCAGTGTAGTGACGGGCATACCGCCCATGATAGCCACATTGGGAAGCTCCTTGCGGAGCTTGAATACGTCGTCCTGCTCAACGTGCATTACAATAGTACCCTTGGGATAATCCTTGAAGTATTCCCAGAAGCGCTCACTGCTTCCCTCCATGAACAGGCGCACAGTCTTGCCCTTCTTTGCAAGAACGTCGAGCATATCCTTGAGGTTAGGCCACAGGAAGCGCTCAAACTGCTTCTGATTGAGTATGGTGTGGCAGAGAAGAGTTATATCAAAGTCGAAGCAAGCGTCGGCAAAGGGGCCGTCGGGGGCCGCTTCAAGTGCCTTGAGCGAGGGATAGAAGTAAAGCTCATTCAGTGCTTCGATTGCGGCATCTACCTTTTCGGGTGCTCTGCGCATTGCGATGGACAGACCCTTTATACCGAGAACTGTGTTGAAAAGATAGTCAAGTCCGAAGTAGGGCGGTGTGCAGGGTGCGGTGATTGTCGGAAGACCGTATTCCTCCTTCATCACGTTCAGCATCTTTGCATTGTACTGGCTGAATGCGCCGAACTCCGCGATGACCTTCTGCATATCCTGAACTCCCACGGTCTTGTCCGCCCACATGGGATACTTCTTTGCCATGCCCTTCTCCCAGAAGAACTTGTTCGGGTCTGCAATCAGCTCGTCCAGCTCATTAAACTCGCAGAGGGCGTTGTCAAGATAGCTGACCGTTCCCGCCTCGTCGTCAATGCGGTATGTAAGTCCGCCCAGAGCCTGAGGAAGACGGATAACATTGCGGACGCCGTGCTCGAACATTGCGTCAAATCCGTATTTCTCCTGGTGCTCACGGACGACCTTTTCCATAATCGTATAGTCGTTCATTGCCTCGGTGAGCTTATAGCCCGCGTCGAGAATTTTCCATGTTACAAAGAAAGACATATTGGGAATTCGGTCGGGTTTAACCTGCATGGACGAAGCATCGCGAAACAGCTTCGTGCGATAGGCTCTCAATTCCTCATTGGTCATTGCGTGCTAACCTCCTTACAGGCAGAAAATTTTCTCGCCTGCATTCTTTTTCCTTTTTTATTTTATCATGCCTTTTCCCCGCTTGCAACGCAAAACAGGGGCTTTTTGCTGATATCGCTCAGAAGCTTTCCGCCCATGCCTTGAGCTCTTCATCGGTCATGGGCTTATTCATAAGCTTACCCTCGACAATTTCCGCATTCGGTGCGCTCTTTCTCAGTCCCTCGGCGGCCTTGCCGAAGCCGCTTCCGCCCGAGGTTGCAAAGAGCACGATCTTCTTGCCTGCGAAATCGTATGCTTCGAGGAATGTATTAATAATCGTGGGCGCTATATACCACCATATCGGGAAGCCGAGAAAAACCGTATCGCAGGACTCAACGGGAGCATTATCCATAACGATTGCGGGACGGCCCTTTTTATTGTGCATTTCCTTGGTGGTGCGTGAAAGGGGATTCAGCCAGTTCAGGTCCTTTTTAACGTAGGGCACCTGAGGCTTTATTTCGTAGGTTTCCGCGCCAATTGCATCCGCAAGTTTTTTTGCAGCCTCGGCGGTTGTGCCGGTGGCGCTGAAATATACAACCAGTTTTTCCATTGGACTTTCTCCTTTGCTCTTATTCTTCGTCGTCTTTCTTGCCGCGGGTTTTCACGGCAACACCGACAATAACGCAAATTACAACAAGACAGATAACGCCGACAAGCATATAGTTTATCGGGGCTTTAGGCGAAACGTAACCTGTTTCCACCTGACCCATAAGCATGGTGGAGTCCAGTCCCTTAATCTCCAGTCTGCAGGTCAGTACCTGACTGCCGCCTGCAAGAGGAAGCGCCTCATATTCTGCCGCCTCCACATTGGAGGTGTCGAGATAGCAGGTCTGCAGTTTGCTTATATCCCAGTTCTCGGGAATCTGAACATAGGCCTTTACGGTACTGCCCAGCTGAGAGTATGCCGTGCCGTCGGCTTTGTGCACGCTCAGGGTGACAAGGCAGGATTTATTCTCCATAAAGGGGATTTTGCATTCGCGGTAGCACTCGTCAAATGTGGCGCGGTCATCCGCCTGAGAGGATGCCTTAACGCTGAGCACACTTCCCTCTTCAAACACCTTGCCACTGTTATCCAGCGCCACCCAGAAATCGTTAATCTCGCCGTCGACGAACAGCCATGTGAGTCCGTCGCCCTTTATCTGAGCCGAGTAAGTTCTCTCCCCGTCAAAGTAGGTTGTAACTCCGTCGTGGTCAGTGGGAGTGCCGTATGCCTGCATGGGGTCATCGGCAAGGGCGAATGCGGACAGTGATAATATAAGTATTGCCGCCAGGAAAAAGCTTATAACCTTAGACTTCATAATCTTTCCTCTTTTTATTCCTGTTATTCCCCCGCCTCGGGCAGACAGTGCATGTGGGTTTTCCCCAGAATTCTGAAGCCCTCCGCCGTGCGGGACAGGTTTTTAATTCCGAAAATATATGCCCTCAGCTTTAAATACAGCGCCGTGCTTTTCGCATCCTCACTGCCCTGCGGAAACTGACTCGTATGGCAGTTGAATATTGCCTTAAGCTGGAGCGCGAAAAATCCCTTCGTGTCTACATATGTGTTCGCCTTTGCGGTCATGTAAAAGGCAATCGCTTTCACGTCCGCTGTCTCGCATCCGTACTGTCCTGCAATGCCCGCATAAGGCATAAGACATGCAAGCTCTTTGCATGCTCTGCCGACGTTCAGATGGTCGGGATGGCACTCGGATATGACCTCGGGGTCGGGGCAGAATATCATGTCGGGCTTAATTTCCGCGATTGCGGATGCAAGCGCTCTCTTCATCTCATCCGCCGAATAAAATCCGCCGTCGGAAAATCGCAGAAATCGCAGGTCGGAAACACCAAGCATCTTAGCCGATGCCTCTGCCTCTTTTTCTCTGAGTGCGGCAAGCTCCGTTCCCTTTACGTCTGCGTATCCGTCGCCGTATATTCCATCGGTGCATATGAGGAACGTGACCTTTTTCCCCATGGATGCAAGCTTTGCCGCCGTTGCACCTGCGCCAATCTCTATATCGTCGGGGTGTGGGCCCACAAACAGAACGCTGTCCATATCCTCTAGCTTTGGAAACGGCACCGCCTTTTTTATTATTAAGCTGAGAATGCTCATAGGCTTTTCATCTCCGATATAATTGTACGATATCTTTTTCATAATTACAAGATATAAAGCCGCGGCACTTGTGCGAAACGGCTTTTGATTGTATAATTAGCTATCAGGAAAACTTTTCGGAGGAACGCTATGAGCAAAAAAATGCCCTCAACGGATGAATGGCTGAATAAGGCAAAGCAAAGTCCCGCGGCTTCCGACTGCGGAATGTTTCTGTTCCATAACGGCGTGGTGCGCAAAACCGCAAAGGCGCAAGTGCGCGAGGGCAAGGCATCGCCCGAGGTTCGCGGCATGAGCTTTTCATACGACGAAGCCAAGGTGGAAGCCGCAAAAAACGGCGCGCTAAAAATGGACGGCATTAAATATGTCCGCGTTTGGCTTAACGAGGGTGAACTCAGCGTCGGCGACGATATCATGCTGGTTTTAATCGGCGGCGATACCCGTCCCCATGTTGTCGATGCGCTTCAGGCGCTCGTTGGCGAGATTAAGAATAACTGCGTAACCGAAACCGAAATATACTGATAAGGAGCTTTCATATGATAGTTTACTTTACAGGCACAGGCAACAGCCGCTATGCCGCCGAGGAGATTGCCCACTACACGGGCGACGAGCTTTTCGACGCAGGCGAGGCAATGTGCAATGATGAAAAAGCATCCCTCAAGTCCGATAAGCCCTGGGTTTTCGTATGCCCCACCCACTGCTGGCGCATACCCCGCCTTTTCCAGAAATGGATAAGCGAGGGCACATTTGAGGGAAGCCGCGATGCATACTTCGTAATGACCTGCGGCACCGATATCGGAAACGCGGAAAAGCATCTTAAATCCTTCTGCGCGGAAAAGGGCTTTAACTTCCGCGGCGTTCAGGAAACCGTGATGCCCGAAAACTACGTTGCAATGTTCGCCGTTCCGGGCGAAGCGGAAAGCAAAGACATCCGCAAAAAAGCGGACGTCGTATTAAAATCCGCCGCAGAGAGTATAAACCGCGGCAGTGATATTGTCGGAAAACGCGCTGGGATATTTGCCTCGGTAAAATCCGGTCCCGTCAATCCCGCCTTCTACGCAGTCTGCGTAAAGTCCAAAGCGTTTACCGTTTCCGATGCCTGCATCTCCTGCGAAAAATGCGCAAAGTCCTGCCCCGTTCACGGCATAGAACTCCGCGACGGCAAGCCCGTATGGACAGGCGACTGCGTCCACTGCATGTCATGCATCTGCGGCTGTCCGTCAGCGGCAATAGAATACGGCAAGATAAGCGTGGGCAAGCCCCGCTACCAGTGCCCCCACTTCACCGCCGAATAATGATTAGCAAAAAAGCACCTGCGAAAGCAGGTGCTTTTTTCTTATAAGTCGGTGTTTTGTCTGTCCATGCTGAAGTATTTATCGTTCTTGGCAAGATTATTAACCATGACGAAGGACGAGGTGAACAGAATAAGGATGAAGGCGAAGAACGCGAAGGTACCGCTGGTTTCCTGAGTGGATGCGATGTAGTCATACGCACCGTGGATAAGGGTGGGAATTACCACTGCAAAAACTCGGAAGAGTTTTGACTTCCCCTCGTCGCCGAGATAGGCATAGCCTCGGGCAAGGCCGTAGAAGGTACCCATGAAAACACCGAAGCAGGTGTGGCCGGGTATGGCAGTGACGGCGCGGACAATGGCGGTTGCCATACCGTAGTGGGTTACATAGCTGATGTTCTCCCAGAGCGCAAAGCCCAGAGATACGAAAACGGCATAGACAACCGCATCGTACTGGCAGTTGAAATCGGGAGTATTCCATGACCAGCGCTTGAGCATGAAATACTTTGCACCCTCCTCGGCAAGACCGACGACGACAAAATACAAAATCACATTGTATGAACTGCTTTCAGCAGGCACAGTCGAGCTTAAAATGCCGCTTCCCAGTCGCTCCAGAACTATGGCGATAAGCGTCGCAATAACACCGCCGAGAACCAGCTTTCGCAGGAATGCGGGGTTTTCGGGCTCGAGTCTGTCGGAGCGGTAGACCTTAACCATAAGGAATATCGCGGGAATAACCGCCGCCAGAATGAGAAACCAGTTATACATCAAAACAGGTGCAAGCAGAAAATAAAACATAGCTTTCCTCCGTAGAGTTTATCACAACTCCCCCGTCATGCGCAGACGGGGGAGTTATTATTATTTACGGTTATGCCAGCATTATGAGACCCTGAATAATCAGGAACTCCGCAATGATATAGGTAAGCATGACGACAAAATGGTTTTTGAAGATAGTGTCCTTGTTGAAGCGGACGTTGAACAGTGTAGAGTCGGAAATGAAGAACAGCACCGCGCCGATAAAGGTAACGACCGTTGCCTTGCAGGGCATGGAGATAAGCTGGAAAAGAGCCATGCAGTTCATCGCTCCGTTTATCAGAAGATAAACGAACATGGGATAAAACAGGGGCTTGGGCAGATGGGGCTTGAGGTTCTTGAATACCAGAACGGACGCAGTGAAATAAGCCGCCGCGCCGAGAACGATTGCCCATACGGGGATGGAGGCAAAGCTTATCTGGGGAAGGTATGCCAGCATGAAACAGAAGTGGGAAACACCGAAGCTTATGCCGCCGATTGTGAACCACTTTACACCCTTGGGAATAAGGAGAACGTCGCCCAGCCAGCTTGTGATGATAGCGGCTATGACTATACTCTGCGGATGCTCCGCACAGCAGATATACCAGCCCAGAAGTCCGAGAAGAATGAAGGGTTTGGTCTTGTTTCTCAGCGGTTTATCACTTTTGTAGCTTGCATAGAGATGTATTACGCTCGATATAATAAAAACTGCCAGGAAAACAAACTTCATAA
>JAZLFI010000156.1:0-1993 GCA_045615725.1 Oscillospiraceae bacterium | reverse complement strand
TTATAATTACGTCTTATGATTATAGGCAGTTGTTCAAAAAATTTCAAGTCATTTTACCTTTTTTGCCCTATTAGTTTTTCAATTTTTTGTGCACCATTAACAAAATTTATATATTCATAAGCATTCATTATGTTTTTACTGTCTTTAGGGAGTATTCGCGGCGGCAACGACCAACTACAAGGAAGAAGTGCTGTTCACCGTCAATTATAACCCCGAAATAACGAACACCCACGTTATACGGTACAACGGCGTATTGTACGATATAACGCGGGTAGATACATTTGAGGGCTACAAGGAGGATATTACCCTGTATTGCTGCCGACAGGCAAGGCAGTAATGCGGCGGCAGACGCGGCGTTTCTTTAAATTTTTCTCTGCCGCTTATCAGTCGGGGACATAAAAGCCTTCAGCAACCCATTCCATTTCCGCGCCGCAATTATCGCAGGTCGCGGCGGCAGCCACGATAAAAATGCTGCGATAATATTTGCAGCCCGGGTTGGTGCAGGATATATGGCCTATCGCGCCGCCTGCTACCTTTTCCAGTTCTTCATCCCTCAATGCTTGGGCGTTCCTGCTATGCTCCTTGGCTTCCTCTTTCAGGGCGTTCAGTTCTTCTTTGGTTTTCATGAGGGTAGCTCCTTTCTATGTAGAATACGCATGCCTTACGGCGGCGATCAGATTAGCCGCCTGCGGCGGCAGATGCGAAGATGTCAGATGCCGGATTTTTATAAAGCGGGGCGCTCACTCAATTATCGCGGTCGAGGCTTTACGGTCTCAACGCCGGGCAGCTCAATGTCGTGCTTGTCGCAGTCGGGGAGAACGCCGCCGGAGACCTGCGCAAGCTCTTCATCCGTCAGCTCCGCGAGCTTCTTGTTCAGGGTTTCGACTTCCTCTTTGAGGGCTTTAAGTTCTTCTGCTGTTTTCATAGAATATCCTTTCAGCCTATATCATTCTTCAAACCGTCGCAGCCGCCAGAGCATTTGCCACAATAGGCAGCGCTGCTATAGCAGGTTGTTTCGCCAGAATGGCAACACGGCTCCAATCTTTTTTCCGAATAGCGCAAACCATCTCAGCCAGCGCGGGAATCGCTGTACCACCGTGTTCAATAATTGCGGCTCCGAAGGCAGGCCAGTTCACACCGTTGGTCGAAGCTCCGCCATTCACTTGCAGCAGTCCGTTATCAGTCAGTTGTTTCGTTTTCATATGTTTATCACCCCTCAGATGTTCTTTTTGACGCATTCAATCAAATGTCGATAAAAATACTGAAACTCAAATTTTTGACCGCAAAATGGACACTTTTGGATTTCTGCGTAAACTTTTATTCCCCCGGTCACTTGTTCGAGATCATCCTCGGAAAGTTCCGCAAGCTTCCTGTTCAGTGCTTCGACTTCTTTTTTGAGGGCGTTCAGTTCTTCTTTCGTTTTCATTGTGATTCTCCTATAGCAAGATTGATTTTTACCCATTTACAGGTTTATCCAGTTGTCCGCTATTAAAGCTTGTCGGTAAGATCTATCACCCGAGGAAGTGCCTCAATTGCAGGCTCTTCTGAATTGACGACGGGCATGATTAGTCCGAAGAGTCCGCCGGAGACCTGCTCCAGTTCTTCCTCGTTCAGCTCCGCAAGCTTCCTGTTCAGGGTTTCAACTTCCTCTTTGAGGGCTTTGAGTTCTTCTTTGGTTTTCATGTTGTTTTCTCCTTTTCCGACTTTTGATTTTGTGCAGTCAATTAGACATAGCGGTTCCGTTTCCGCCTGCTCCGGCTCCGCCACCGCCGCTTTCTCCGCCGATTGAGCTACCGGGTTTTCCGTCCAATCCGCCGAAATTGCCGTACTGATATATGCCGCCGCCACTGCCTGCGGAATTGTTCCCGTCAATCTCGCCGGGATTTATTTCTCCCGCCGCATTGACAAGTGTCAAATCGTCATCTGACAGTTCTCCTGCATATCGGCTTTCGGTTTCCCGTATCAGCTTTTCAAGCTTTTCATTCTTCTCAAA
>JAZLFI010000155.1:0-2519 GCA_045615725.1 Oscillospiraceae bacterium | reverse complement strand
GGGCAAAAAGCTCATAGTTGTATGCTCCTTTACCGAGGATGCGGCACGCTTCGATGCACCCGACGGAGTCGATTTAAATGAAGGCAAGCTTGTGCTGAATAACTATGAATCGAACTTCGTAATTGCAAACGGATTTACCACCCGTCCCTATGAAACCAGAGTCTATCTGTTCGAATAATGGAGCGCTACAATAAGCTGAACGATTACCTTTTCTCCCGCTTCGGGAGAAAGGTTTATAAGCTGGCAATAGACGCGGGTTTTTCGTGCCCTAATCGTGACGGAACGCTGTCTACTGGCGGATGTATATTCTGCTCGCAGGCAGGCTCGGGAGATTTTGCCGAGAGCGGCACGGACGTTAAGGCACAGCTCCAGAAAGCGAAAGCGCGCATAAAACAAAAGCTTCCCGAGGGAGCGGGATTTATAAGCTATTTCCAGTCATTTACCAACACATACGCACCCGTGAAAACCCTGCGCGAGATGTATTATGCGGCGATTGAGGACGATGACATTGTGGCTTTGTCCGTTGCGACACGACCCGACTGCATAAGCGATGAGTGCCTCGCGCTTCTCAGAGAGATAAACGGGATAAAGCCCGTTTTTGTCGAGCTGGGCTTGCAGACGAGCAACGAAAAAACAGCGGAATATATTAACCGCTGTTATAAAAACGAGGTATTCACCGCTGCGGTGCAAAGACTCCGCAGTGCGGGCATTGAAGTAATCGTTCACGTTATCCTCGGGCTTCCCGATGAGAGCCTTGAGGACATGCTGAACACGGTTGAGTTCGTGTCGGGGCACGATGTGCAGGGCATTAAGCTTCAGCTTCTGCATGTTCTCCGAGGTACGCGCCTTGCGGACACGGATTATGTGCCTTTGGAAATGGAAGAATACTTTTTCGTTCTCGGTGAATGCATAGAGCACTTGCGACCCGACATTATTGTTCACAGGTTGACGGGCGACGGCGACAAGAAAATTTTGCTTGCACCGCTCTGGAGCGGAGATAAGCACACGGTCTTAAACGGCTTTGCACGTTTCATGGAAGAGCATGATATTGTGCAGGGAAAAAAGTATAAAAAGAGCAACTGATAAAATCAGTTGCTCTTTTAGATTTTATATTCATACATTATGAAGTTTGACCAGCCCGTGCTTTCATAGAACATGCAGAGGGTTTCAATACGATTAAAGCCCGTGGACTCATACAGCTTAATTGCGGGAAGATTTTCTTCCATAACGTCAAGCCGAATGGCTTTCTGGGACTTGTCTGCGGCATATTTCTGCAAAAACTGCATAAGCTGAGTGCCGAAACCGAAGCCACTGTATTCGGGCAGAATGCAGAGAAGATGGATAATCATAACTTCGTTCTCGGATGCATCGACTTCCCATTTCATTTTTGCGTATGATTCGTTGCAGCTGTGGTTTATAACGGATGCGCCGATGATTTTTCCGTCCTCGATGCAGATGAACACCTGCTGATTGAGCACTAGCTCCTTGAGGTAATCGTCGGTGGGGTAGACGCCCATTTTCCATGTTGGGTGAAACTCTGATGCCTGCATTTTGCCTATCATTTCATAGTAAAAGCTTATAACGCTTTCGCATTCGTCAGCTCTTGCCTGTTTTATGTCCATAAACCTTACCTCTTAACGCATGTGCCTTTGTGATGCTTTGTACTTGTCGAATATCCACTGTGCATCCGAGACCATGTCAATGCTTTCCTGATGACGCAGGTGCTTCGTGTCCAGATCACCCAGCCTTACGCGGTCGAGATTGTCCGAATCCTTGAGGCATTTTGCAATGCGGTAATACCTCGCCATGCTGTTTGCATCAAGGGCATAGCTTCGGGCGACATTTTCTATTTCATTGTCATGGATAGAGTGCAGAGTTATTGCCGCCTGCATGATTTTGAAGTCCTCTGCGCTGTAGCCTCTGAACTTGGGCTTCATGTCGGGCGACATCAGTTTTTTCGCGGCAATGTTTCCGTGCTCGTTGTCGCGAAAGTCGTTGCGCCTGCCTATGTCGTGGTAAGAACAGCAGAGGAGAAGCATTCTGCTTTCGTGGGCGGAAAGCTCAAGCGCCTGCGCAATCATTGCACCGAGGAGCATGGTGCGCTCAATGTGACCGTTGCCGTGAATCCGACTCTGATACAGAACGGAAACATCAAGGGAGTTATAAGCTTCTCTCAGAAGCTTTCCGTATTCGGATTTCATCAGCGTTTCAATGCGCGGGTTTTCCTCTGCCCATGCATCGAGCGCTTTCGGTATCTTCATTGCTTTTTTCTCCATAAATTTCGACATAGTGCACCTGCTGATCATTCGTCCTCAGACCAGGATTCGGGTACGGGCTGAATGACGATATCATCAACCTTGGCTACAATCTGATACTTATCTTCATACACAATTTCGCCCGGCGTATTTGTATAGACCAGATAATAAGGAACGTTATATCGGTCAAGAAGCCAGAGCGCAGGCCGTATCCACTTCAGCATTTCATCGGCGTTTTCGGTTTTGAAATAGCAGACCACGCTT
>JAZLFI010000154.1:0-16608 GCA_045615725.1 Oscillospiraceae bacterium | reverse complement strand
ATGCGGCGGAGCATTCCGTCAGCGCCGAGTATATGCTTTTGTCCCACCACATCGTCCAGTGACGACGGGCGAATTTCATCTGCAAGTGGTTTATTGTACATATTTTATCTCGTTTCTCCCTTATTGAACAAACGCGGCTTTTATGCTATCCTCATTAAGAGGTGATTTATATGCGTACACCCGAACAGGTAAATGAAATCGTTCGGCTTCTTGAGGAGGAATACCCTGATGCCGAATGCTCTCTTGATTATAAAAAGGACTATGAGCTTCTGTTTTCCGTGCGCCTTGCGGCACAGTGCACCGACGCAAGAGTTAACATGGTTACTCCCGCTCTGTTTGAGCGCTTCCCCACTCTCGAAGCCTTTGCGGAAGCCGAGGTCGAGGAAGTGGAAGAATACATCCACTCCTGCGGCTTTTACCGTGCCAAAGCCCGCGACATAGTCGCAAGTGCGAAGATGCTCCTTGAGTCTTACGGCGGACGCGTTCCCGATACCATGGATGAGCTTCTCAAGCTCCCCGGTGTGGGACGCAAAACCGCAAACCTCATCCTCGGCGATGTCTACAACATCCCCGGCTCAACGGTGGTGGACACCCACTGCATCCGCATTTCAAACCGACTGGGCTTAGTTGACAATCTCAAGGAGCCCGAAAAGATTGAGCGCGAACTCAGAAAAATCCTGCCCCCCGAGAAAAGCTCCGACTTCTGCCACAGAATAGTGCTCCACGGCAGAGCGGTCTGCGATGCACGCAAGCCCGACTGCTTTAACTGCTGTCTTAAGTCCGTGTGTCAGACTGCGGAATCAAAGTGATTTGTCCTTATCGATGATTGCCTGCAAACCCTGCTGAACTGCGGTTTCAAAGCCCAGCTCCTTGAGCTTCGTAACACCCTCGATGGTCGTTCCCCCGGGCGAGCAGACCTTGTTCATAAGCACAATGGGATGCTCGTCGCTCTGCTGATTTAAAAGTCCGCTTCCGATAACAGTTGCGGTCGCAATCTCCTCGGCAACGGGACGGGCAAATCCTGCGCGAACACCTGCTTCGGCAAGTGCGTCGATGTAAAGCAGTACGAATGCACCCGATGCACCGCCCATGGCGGAGAATGCGGGGAACATCTTTTCTTCAATATGATATACCTTGCCGACGGTGGAGAAAATGCCGTCGGCAATTTCTATATGCTCATCCTTTGCGTTTTTGCCGCCGCAGACTGCGGTGACCGCGGACTTGACCTTGGCATTAATGTTGGGCATGATGCGCACAACGGGAACACCCTCGCAAAGACGCTCTTCATACCATGCGCATTCCTTTCCTGCGGCAATGGAAAGAACGGTCTTGTCCTTTGTGATGAGTTCGCCGATATTATCGAGAAGCCCCTGCATCATCTGAGGCTTTACCGCAAGAACAATGACCTCCGCCTTTTCTACGACCTCAGCCGCGCTTTCGCAGGGAATTATTCCGCACTTCTCCGCGAGTGCAAGAGTCTTGCCCTCGCTTCTGTTAAAGCCGTAGATTTCATCGTTTGCAAACTTTCCGCTTGCCGCCATTCCCTCGATGATTGCGCCTGCCATATTTCCGAGTCCGATAAATCCGTATTTCATGGTCTGAGCCGCCTTTCGCTTATTTTAATAATATATTGTACCATGTATGCAAAAAAACGGCAATAGCTCACGCAAAAACATCAATTTAAATGGTTAAATTATTATTTTGTTCAAAAACTATTGACATTTTGAAAATTCGAATTATAATGGGCTCAATTGAACAAGGCATGATAGAGGCGCGGTTATCATCAGTAGCTTCGTTACAGCGCAGGGAAGCGCAGAAGTGAAAGGGGTCGCCGCCGAAGGGTTCGATTTACCCAGAGTCGAACGCCTGGGCCGTCGGAGAATATCCGCCGGACTGTCGCGAAAGCGGAGAGCTGTCAGACTAAGTAAGATTTTTATATGTCATGGACAGTGTGCTCTGTTCATGACATTTTTTCATTTCAGGAGGACTTCACCATGAGTTCAAGAAGAAGACTTTGGAGCATAGTCTTTGCAGTTCTTATAATTGCATCTATGTTCACCATCTGCGCACTCGCCGACGGCGACGCAGAAGCCGCAAGCGGCTCAAGCACAGTATGCACCACCTGCTGGGGTGAGGCCGGAGCAGTCGACAGCTGTGAAGACTGCGGCGGCACCGGCGTAATAGAAAGTGACAGCAACTTCGCTTTCACCTTCTGGGCACTGGTACCCCCCATCGTAGCAATCGCACTGGCACTTATCACAAAGGAAACCTTCAGTTCCCTGTTTGTGGGCGTTCTGGTCGGCGCACTGCTGGCACATAACTTCGCCCCCGTTGCATCGCTCGACTCCATTATTAACGACGGCTTTGTTCCCGCAATCGTTGATAACGCAGGTAACTTCGTATTCCTCGTAATCCTCGGCGCAATGGTCGCACTGGTTAACGCAACGGGCGCTGCAAACGCATTCGGCAAGTGGGCGGCAAAGAACGTAAAAGGCAAGGCCGGCTCCCTGATTGCCACCTTCATCCTCGGCGTTCTTATCTTCATCGACGACTACTTCAACTGCCTGACCGTCGGTACTGTTATGCGTCCCCTCACCGACAAGCAGAACGTATCCCGCGCAAAGCTTGCATACCTTATTGACGCAACCGCAGCACCTATCTGCATGATTGCTCCCGTATCCTCATGGGCAGCCGCCGTTTCCGGCGTTGCAGACAGCATGGACGCAGGCATAAACGGCATCCAGCTCTTCGTAAGAGCA
Organism: Oscillospiraceae bacterium; assembly: GCA_045615725.1. GTDB lineage: Bacteria > Bacillota > Clostridia > Oscillospirales > Oscillospiraceae > F23-B02. The sequence goes on along the minus strand of JAZLFI010000154.1, from coordinate 13,849 downwards.
ATCCCCTTCAACTTCTATTCCCTGCTGACCTTCGTATTCGTTATCGCTCTCGTTGTCATGGGCTTTGACTACGGTCCCATGGCAAAGGCAGAACTCAAGGCAATGCAGGGCGAGCTCGGCTCCCTCGGCAATGACGAAGAAGTCGAAGTTCCCGGCGCAATTCTCTGGGATATGCTTATCCCCGTAATTCTGCTCATCGTCTGCTGTGTAATCGGCCTCATCTATGTCGGCGGATTCTTTGATGCAGGAAGTGTCAACTTCCATAACTTCATCGGCGCATTCGGCGATACCGATGCATTCGTCGGTCTGCCCTGGGGCTCCCTGATTGCGTTCGTTCTCTCCATCATCTATCTGCTCTTCCGCGGAACCATCACCTTCAAGGCTTCCATGGAATGCCTGACCAAGGGCTTCACCGCAATGGTTCCCGCAATGCTCATCCTGACCTTCGCATGCACTCTGAAGAATATGACCGGACTCCTCGGCGCAAGCCACTACGTCGCAACTCTGGTACACGGCGCAGCCGCAGGCCTCATGTCCATGCTCCCCGCAATCATCTTCATCGTCGCATGTGTCCTCGCATTCTCAACCGGCACCAGCTGGGGCACCTTCGGTATCCTCATTCCCATCGTACTGCCCCTGTTTGACGTAACCGATCCCCTGCTCATGATCGGCATCTCCGCCTGCCTGGCAGGTGCTGTCTGCGGTGACCACTGCTCACCCATTTCCGACACCACCATCATGGCATCCGCAGGCGCAAACTGCGACCATCTTGAGCACGTTTCAACTCAGCTGCCCTACGCAATCACCGTTGCGCTCATAAGCTTCGTAAGCTTCATCATCGCGGGCTTCACAAAGAGCTTCTGGATCTCCATGCCCATCGCGATTGTACTTACCATCGGAACGCTCTTCGTTCTCCGCTCAACTGTCGGCACCAGAACCGACGGCAAGGCTGAGTAATAATCATAAACCGAAAACGGCGGTACATCGTACCGCCGTTTTTCTCTGAGGAGAAGCTATGAAAAAGATTAATGTTCCCTATATCGACCAGACGGGCGGCGGCGCATTCACGGGCTGTGAAAGCGTTACCGCGGTCATGCTCTTAAACTACCTCGGCGTAGACATGAGCATATACGAGTTTATCGACAACTATCTTGATAAAGAGTCCTTTGAAACCCGCGACGGCGTTCTCTACGGACCCGACCCCCGCGATGTTTTCGTGGGTGATCCCTATGACAAGGAGGCCATGGGCTGTTATGCTCCCGTCATCAGAAACAGTCTGGAAAGAATACTGGGCGATAAGTTCGATGTAATCGACGAAACGGGAGCTGACCTGAACTCTCTCGTTGAGAAATATATCGACAACGATATGCCCCTTATCGTGTGGGCGACCATCGACCTCAAGGACATCATCGTGGGTCCCGTGTGGAAGCTCAGCAAAAACGGTGAGGACTTCACATGGCTTTCAAACGAGCACTGCATGCTCCTCGTTGGTTATGACGATGAGCATTATATCTTCAACGACCCGTGGAACAACAACGGCATCATCGCCTACGACAAAGCGACAGTACTCGACCGCTACAAAAAACAGCATTCCCAGGCCGTGGGACTAATAAAAAAGCACCTGTAAAAACAGGTGCTTTTTTGTTTGGCTCCCCTTGTCAGGGGAGCTGTCAGCCGTAAGGCTGACTGAGGGGTAGTTTATCTCCCTTCGTGTATTGTGTTAACGTATCATAATATCATCATTGCAAGAAGCAAAATTGCGAGGAACGCAAAGTTAAATGCGCTGAACTTCACGAGATATGCTCTGCCGCCGTTAGGAACATGCTTTCCGTATTCGTTGAGAGTAATAAGACTTGCAAGAGAGGCGATTATGGTGCCCACACCGCCGATATTAACGCCGACCAAAAGCCCCGCGTAGTTCTCGGTGAACTGTGAAAGCAGAATTGCCGCGGGCACGTTGCTTATTATCTGGCAGGACAGCGCGGAAACCAGAACGGTGTTCTTCTCGAGAAGTGAGGAAAAGAGATTCTGCACTCCGTCTATGCGCGCCATATTACCCGCGAAAATGAAGAAGAAAACAAAGGTCGCCATGAGGGTGTAGTCAACCTTTTTCAGGGCGTTTCTGTCGGCAAAGAACAGTACACTTGTAATCACCGCAAAGCCGAGCCAGTAGTTCACAATGCGCAGAACGACGAGCACGGCAAGTGCAAACAGCCCGAGAAACAGAGCGGTCTGCTTTTTGTTGAGCTCCCTCGGCTCACTCACAAGCTCCAGCGGCTCATTTTTCACGAAGATACAGCAGATGAAAATGAGCAGAACGGAAACCGCAAAGGGCGGGAGCATTATGTGCAGAAACTCTGCGGTGGGGATATTGAAGCTTGTGTAAAGATAGAGGTTCTGCGGGTTGCCGAAGGGTGTCAGCATACCGCCTAAATTCGCGGCTAAGGTCTGCATTATGAAGGTAAAGGCAAGATGTTTTTCCTTGCCCGTGGTGCTGAGAACGAAGTAACCCAAGGGCAGGAATGTTAAAAGCGCGGTGTCGTTTGTAATAAGCATTGAGCCTATGAGCGATATGAACACCAGCGCCATAATGCAGTTGCGGGTGGTCCTGAACAGTGCCACAATCTTCTGCGCCATGACGTAGAAGAAATCCGCATCACTAAGAGCGCATACAACCGCCAGCACGATGAACAGACAGACGATGGTTTTAAGGTCTATGTAGCCGAGATACGCCTTGTCGGGCGGCACTATGAACGAGGTTATGACCGCGATAACAAATGAAGTCGTCATCACGGGATTTTTCTTGCAGAATTTTAATATTTTCATTTCTCTTCTCCCAAACAACTCCACTAATATACCACAAAATGACGTAATATCAAGAGTTTTCGGCAATTAATCTTAATCAATACAATCGGCGAAATATTTTTGCTGTTTTGCTTGACAAACAGTGCAAAATAGTGTAAAGTTGCTAATTGTTAAACGCAATGAAGAGAAGAGTAAGCTTGGCGGAACGCCACAGAGAGCCCTTATTTGGTGAAAGAGGGCGCGGAAAGCCCGGCTGAACATGGTCTCGGAGCAGCGCAGTCGAGCCGCTATGCGGGTAGATTGCGATGGGTTCGCCCATTACAGCGACAGAGTGTGATTGCACTCGATGAGGCTTGCACCGTGAGATGCAGGTGAAGTAAGGTGGTAACACGAAGTTTCTATACTCTCGTCCTTATTCAGGGACGGGGGATTTTTTATACCATTTTGCCTCCGTTCTACTCAATTTTTTATTTTACGGAGGTAAACAACATGGAAAAAGGTAATGCTAAGGCACTTGCGCCCATAGGTGTCTTCATCGTTCTGTATCTGGGCTTAGGCATACTCTTTGAGTATATCCTCAAAATCCCTATGGGATTTTACAGCATACCCATTGTGGTAATTTTCCTCATAGCACTTTTGGTGGCATGCCTGCAAAACCGTTCACTCAAATTTGACGACAAGCTAGAGATAATGGGTCACGGCGTAGGCGATAAAAACATCATCACCATGATACTCATATTCATGGCGGCAGGCATATTCGTCGGTGTCGTCGGAAGAAGCAGTGCAAATAGCGTTGCATATTTCCTGCTGTCAATTATTCCGCCCAAATTTGCCGTTGCTGTGCTCTTCGTTGTAAGCTGCTTTGTTTCCATCGCAATGGGCACATCCGTCGGCACGATTACACTCATAACCCCGATTGCCGTGGCAGTTGCCAACGCATCGGGCTTCAATCTCCCCCTCTGCATCGCATCCGTCATGGGCGGCGCAATGTTCGGCGATAACCTCTCTTTCATTTCCGATACCACCATCGCTGCCTGCAACGGTCAGGGCTGCGAGATGAAAGATAAGTTCCGCGAAAACTTTGCCATCGCGCTCCCCGCCGCGCTGGCAACCCTCATCCTTATCCTCGTTCTTTCCCTGCGTTCGGGCATAGGAAGTGCCGTTACCGAGAGCTATGAGCTCATCCAGATTATTCCCTACATACTCGTTCTGATTGGCGGCATTGTGGGCATTAACGTATTCGTAGTTCTGCTCATCGGCATCGTTTCAGGCTCTGTTATCATGCTGGCAACAGGTCAGACCGCCGCAACCGAGCTCCTTGCCAACATGGGCTCAGGCGCGGCAGGCATGTTTGAGACCACCATGGTCGCAATCCTTGTTTCCGCAATCTGTGCGCTCATCCGCGAATACGGCGGCTTTGATGCTTTGCTTTACTTTATCCGCAGAGTATTCAAGGGCAAAACCGGCGGTCAGCTCGGCATGGGGCTTCTGGTCGGCGCAATGGATATCGCAACGGCTAACAATACCGTCGCAATCGTCATGGCAAACCCCATCGCAAAAGAAATGGCGGAAAGCTATGGCATCTCCGCAAGGAAAACCGCATCCATCCTCGACACCTTCTCCTGCATATTTCAGGGCATTATACCCTACGGTGCACAGATGCTGGTCGCAATCTCCGCCGCTGCGGAGCTGGGCTGCAGTGTTTCCGCATTCGACATCATTCCCTGTCTCTTCTATCCCTATCTGCTTCTCGTAAGCTCACTGATTTTCATTTTCTTTATCAGAAAAGAAAAATAAATAAGAAAAAATGCAGTCCTTTCGGACTGCATTTTTATTATTCGGATTTTTTACTCGACCTCAACAACGCCGTCAGCCTTGACGGTGATTTTTGCGCCGGTCTTTACGTATTCTAGGAACTCATCGCCGAGCTCGTCGATAACGGGCATCTCGGCCTCGGTCCAAACGTCGCCCATAATTGCGCCGGATGCGGCGAGGGAGTCGATGGTCTTACTGAAGAGCATGCAGGCGGGCTGTCTGCCCATGGAGCATACAGTGTAGAGAACCATGCCGCCTGTGGTGGAGCCGATGGTCTGAGGCAGGCAGAGAGCCTTGCCTATCATGGGCTTTTTGTAGATATCGGCGTTATTCTGGTCGCCGCACTTGACCTTCTTGTCGCCGAACATCATTGCCATCTGATAAGATGCGAGGGTGTTGAAGCCGCCGTGGGAAACCAAAGCTTCGGCGGTGCATTCACCGGGAACTATAACACGGCCTTTGAAAGTTTTCATTTCTTGCCCTCCTTCTTGGATGTGATGATGTCGAGAATTTCGCCCTCGGTGTAGAAGCGTGCGCTGGTGTAGGTGCGCAGCTTGTTGGAGCAGGTAATGACTGCCTTGGACTTGCACAGAGGATTATTCATATACATCAGCGGGCAGATATAGCTGAGGATAACGCCCTGACGCTTAAGCTGTTTTGCATAGGGAGTCTTCTCAAACTCCTTGATAACGGGAGTGGATGCGGTGAATACGGTGGGAACGCTGACCTTCTTGAGTCCGTTTGCGTTGAGCTTCTTTTCGATGTCCTGTGTCCACTCGGTGAGCTGCTTGAGAGTCATGTGGGGACATCCGACGAAGCAAAGTTCGGGCTCTGCATCGGGCTTTTTCCAGATGACGGGATAGTTTGCTTTTACGCGCTCGAGCTCTGCGTCGTCAATGACGTAGACCTGTGCGTTTTCCGCGATAAGCTCTTCGCCGAATTTGACTGCCTCGGGAGTGAGTCCGTCGATGTGGTAAAGACCGACAGCGCCGTTGGATGCGGTTGCCGCGCCGAAGTCCTTGAGATAGGTGCAGGCATCGTCGTTAAGCTCGTTGCCCAGCCACTTGTCAAGACCCTTGACATAGGGAACCTCTTCCAGAACCTTCATGCCGATAGCGGAGCCGAGAAGCTGTGCCTCGGGCTTTTTCTCGCACTTGACTTCGACAATCCATGTTGCCTTTCTTCCCTCGTCGGTGAGAAGACCGAACTCGGGAACGAAGCCTGCGATAGAGCCCATGAGCTCAAGCATACCGGAGTTGCGGTTGCAGCGAGCGCCGAGAACGGAGTTTGCGTAGACAACCGCGGAGGATTCCGCCCAGGAGAGAACTTCGCCGTATTTGGGCTTGTTGCCGACCTGGTCGAGATAGCAGGTGCAGGTGTAGTCGTCGTCGCTGGTTATGCCGAGCTTTCTGAGCTGTTCCTCATACATATCCTGCTCGGTGTACATGAATTTCTTGAACACGAGGTCATCAAGCAGACTGCTGGGAACCTTCTTGTCCAGAGGCTTGGGGTCTGCGGTGAACTTCTGGCCGCTTACGAGGCCTGCGTCTATGATTTCCTGATACAACTCATAAACGGGCTTCATGACCTTAAGTCCGAAGCTGATAACGGTATGGCCATACTCGGAGGTAATGGGAACCATTTTCTCTGCGCCGAAAGTATCTCCGTACATAACGAGAGTCTTTACGACCTTAGCCATGGTTTCGCCCTTTGCGCCGTCAAGCATGGCCTGCTGCTCGGGGGTAAGTTTCATGGTGTCACTTCCTTATATTTTCAATTTTTTCGTTACCGAATTAACGATTTAATTCTATCGTAATCCCGAACGCTTGTCAATCATGTACGGCATTTTTCTTTGTGCTCTTCTTTCCACTTTTCTTTGCTTCTGCAAAGAAAAGTTCCAAAAGAAACAGACCAAGGGTCTTGCCCTTGGAACCCGCCGGAGCTAACTTCAACATAAGGTCCCATTCATATCCGCCCTCGGGTGCAAGGCGTAATTACAGTCTAATCCCGATCCTCGCCATAGCAAGGAAGACTTGCCTACCGCGGTGTCTTACAGGGCTACTGCGCAGTAGCTGTATAGATGTGCGTGCGGCTGATGTAACGATTAGTACCGTGTCTGCATCGGGGGAGGCAGAAGCTTAGACTACGGAGCGGATATAGGACGCCAATTAGGCTTTCTGCCGCCGAGGGTTTTCAAAGGGAGGCTTCCCTTTGATTGCGTTTCTTTTTGCAGGCGTCTTTCTTTGGCAACACAAAGAAAAATGCCGAAGATAACAAATAAACCGCCCACAACAGTGAGCGGTTTTATAATTACATTTTCTCGGGTGCGGAAACGCCGATGATGTCGAGGGTGATTGCGATGACCTTGCGAACGGTGTCGGCAAGGCACAGACGCGCATTCATAACCTCGGGCTCTGCGCCCTTAATGTGGCATGCGGTGTAGAAGCGGTGGAAGCGAGCCGCAAGCTCGGTGACGTACTTGTTCATGCGGCTGGGGTCGTAATCGCGCGCGGCAAGTCGAATTTCCTCGGGAAGCGCCGCCAGCTGCTTTATAAGCTCCTTTTCCTGCTCAGTGGAGAGCAGGGATGCGTCTATCTTATCGGGGCTTACAACCGCGTGTCCGTCCTCTGCGAGGGCGGCAATCATGGTGCAGATACGTGCGTGAGCATACTGAACGTAGTAGACGGGGTTTTCGCTGTCCTGACGCACCGCAAGGTCGAGGTCGAACTCAACAGGCGATTCGGGACGGGAGTTGAAGAAATATCGTGCCGCATCGACGGGAATTTCGTCCAGCAGGTCGGACAGGGATATTGCCTTGCCCGTGCGCTTGGACATACGGACGACCTCGCCGCCGCGGGTGAGCTTAACAAGCTGCATCAGAACGATGTCGAGTCTGTTCTCGCCGTCAAGACCCATGGCGTCCATTGCTCCCTTAAGACGTGCAACATGACCGTGGTGGTCAGCGCCCCATACGTTTATGACCTTGTCAAAGCCGCGCTTTTCAAACTTGTTGCGGTGGTATGCGATATCCGCGGCAAAATAGGTGTAGAAACCGTTTGCGCGGCGGAGAACATCATCCTTGAGCTCGAGCTTTTCGATGTCTTCCTCTTTCTTGCCCGCTTCTCTGAGCTTGTCGCCGAGAATCTGAGAGGTCTTGAGCCAGAGCGCGCCATCCTTTTCGTATGTATAGCCGCGCTCGGTGAGCTTTGCAACGCTTTCCTCGACATATCCCGTGTTGTGCAGAGTCGATTCGTAGAACCACTCGTCATAGTTAATGCCGTAGCGCTGAAGGTCAGCCTTCATCTTGGGCAGGTTGTGCTCAAGACCGAATTTTGCCATCATCTCATGGCGCTCTTCGGTATTCTTTTCGAGCCATCCATCGCCGTATTTTTCGCAGAAGAGCTTTGCAAGCTCTTTAATATCGTCGCCGTGGTAGCCGTCCTCGGGGAATTCAATTGCGTCCTCGCCCTTAACAAGCTGGATGCAGCGTGCCTCGATACTTGTGGCGAACTTTTCAATCTGATTGCCCGCGTCGTTTACGTAGAACTCGCGGTAAACATCATAGCCTGCGCGGTCGAGGACGGATGCCAGTGCATCGCCCAGAACGCCGCCGCGTGCGTTGCCCATGTGCATGGGACCGGTGGGGTTTGCGGAAACGAACTCAACCATGAGCTTCTTTCCCTCGCCCATATCACAGCGACCGTAGTCCCTGCCCTCGTTGTTCACAACGGAGAGCACATCGCCGTACCACTTGTCGCCCATGCGGAAGTTCATAAAGCCCGGGCCTGCAACCTCGGCGGAGGAAAACCAGCTTCCGTCGAGCTCAAGATTGGCGACCAGTGCTTCAGCAATCTTTCTCGGGGGCATGCGCATGGCCTTTGCGCTTGCCATGGCATGGTTTGCGGCATAGTCGCCGTTGGAGGTATCCTTGGGGATTTCCACGTTACCGTTAATGACGGCGCCCTCGGGAAGCTCGCCCTTTGCGACTGCCTTAATATATGCATTCTTAAGGAGCTCGTCCACCTGCTCCTTGGCCTTAATAATCATATTCATATCAGTTACCTACTCTCTTTACGTTCAGTTTCAGACTGTTTCGGGAAACAATGGCGTGGTCCATATCGACGACATAGTCAATCTGAATTTCCGCACCCGTGGGGTCCGTTCTTGTCTTAATCTTCCTTGTGTCAACGCTGAGTGTTGCCGAGCCGAACTGGGTATCATAGAGGAAACGGCTCTTTTCGCCCTCGCGGAACTCCATTCGGGAGTTGAGCGTTCCTCTTCGGCGGACAATAACCTCGTTGCCTCTTACGGACACGGCGGTTTCCGTTCCCGTAAGACCCGTAAGCTCGCTTTCCATATAGCGGATAAGCGTTCCGCTTTCGTCGTGCAGGTATTCGCCGTCGGTGACGAATTCAATCTCGTCGGGCTTCGCGAATTCAACGCCCTGCGTGCTTTTTATTGTGATTACTGCATTCATTTTATTTTACCTCATAAAGGGGAAAGGGCTCAACAAACTGTGCCCTGCTCTTCATCTCATAGCCCAGCATAATGGGCGCCAGCTTCTCAAAATCGGAGATATCCGAGCTTGTGTAGTAGCTCTCCTGCGCGTTATCCTCGGCGAGCATGCCGTTTTCGGTGAGATACGCGCACATGGCTCTTGCGGATGCGTCAGCCGCACCGACCAAGATAACCTCGCTTCCCATATATTCGCTTATGGCCTCGGCGATAATTCCGTAGTGGGTACAGCCGAGCAGAATGGCCTCCACTCCCTTTTCCTTAAGGGGCTTCAGCGTTCTTGCGACAACGTCCTGAACAACGGGGTCATCCTTTTCAAAGTGACCGCTTTCGATAACGGGCACAAATTCGGGGCACGGAATTGCAGTGACCTCGGCATCGGGGGCAAAACGCTTCACCTCCCGCTCGAACGAGCCGGATGCGATGCTTGTCGCCGTTGCGATAACGCCGAGATTTTTGTATCCCGTTTCCGCAAGCTCCTTTGCGCCGGGGGTGAGAACGCCGATTATCTTCGTTTCGTTTTCGGCGAGAATATCCTGCGCATTGCTGGATATGGTGCCGCAGGCGGCAATGATTGCCTTAACTCCCTTTTCCTCGACAAAGGCGACGTTCTGGCGTGCGATAAGTCTTATCTCATCCACGGGTCTACCGCCATATGGCATGCGTCCCGTGTCGCCGAAATATATTATATTTTCCTCGGGCATCAGCCGTCTTAAAACTCTGACTGCGGTGAGTCCACCCAGTCCCGAGTCGAAAACGCCGATAGCTTTGTTATTCATGGCGATACTTCCTCATAGTAAGTTGAGGGGAGCCAAACCATATCGCCCCTCAACTTAAACTTTAACTAATGTATTGTATGCCATTTTTGCGCAAATTACAAGTATATTTTGTTGTAGAATCGGGACTTGCAGTTTGCTATAATAAATATATAAACAGGAGGTGGCTCGCTTGCAGAATATTGATTTAACGGATAAGGAGTTCCGCAGACTCCTCGACCTTGTGTATATAGGCAACTGGATATTAAACTCAACCCGATTAAACGACCGCTTCGAGGACTATGACATAGTGCAGGAAAAGCTGTTTTCCCTCTGCGCAAACAACGGAATGCAGGCGCTGATTCAGCGCTGGCACGGACATATATTCCCCTCCAAGGCATATGAGGACGGCGGAATTCACGAGGCAATCGCCGATTATGAGGACGCGGTTTTCTTCGATATTCTGGCCGAGGAGCTTGCCCGCCGCGATCTCGGCGACGACGCGGACCTTGCTTCCTTAAGCGCACGCATGGACGAATATATGGACGAATTTGAAAAAAACGGACTCAACAACTTGACAATAGATATATAATCAGGGTATGAATACAATAAACATCGACACACCCCTTGGCAGGATGTATCTTGCCTCCGTCGGGGAGAGCATAACCGAGCTCAGATTCGGCGCATGCGAAAAGGACACACCCGACGCGGTGCTGTTAAAGGCAAAGTCGGAGCTTGAGGAATATTTCGCAGGCAAGCGGAAAGACTTCACCGTTCCCGTAAAGCCCGAGGGTACGCCCTTTCAGCAAAGCGTGTGGTCTGCGCTGAGGGAGATTCCCTACGGCGAAACCGCCACATACGGCGAGATTGCAAAGCGCATCGGAAACGAAAAAGCCTGCCGCGCAGTGGGAATGGCGAATAACCGCAACCCCATCGCAATCATCGTTCCCTGCCATCGCGTAATCGGCGCGGGCGGCAAACTTACGGGCTACGCAGGCGGCATAGATAAAAAAGAATTTCTTCTCAAACTCGAATCACAAAGGAGATAAAGAACATGTACATGGACTGGACATATATCATATTTGTTCTTCCCGCAGTTATCTTTTCCATGTGGGCAAGCGCAAAGGTCACAAGCACATTCAACAAGTATTCCAAAGTCCACAACTCCCGCGGGCTGACCGCAGATGCCGCGGCAAGATACATCCTTGACCGCAACGGACTTCAGAACATCCGCATCGAACACATCTCGGGCGAACTTACCGACCACTACGACCCTGCGGCAAACGTCATCCGTCTGTCCGACTCCGTTTACGGCAATACCTCCACCGCCGCGGTGGGTGTCGCCTGCCACGAAACGGGCCACGCAATCCAGCACGCAGTCGGCTATAAGCCAGTCAAGATTCGCACGGCCATTGTTCCCATAACAAACTTCGGCTCAAGACTTTCCGTTCCCCTCATCATCGTTGGTCTGCTTCTTGCATCCTTCAGCAATGTGTTCATTCTGCTTGCCTATTTCGGCGTATTGTGCTTTTCTCTGTGCGTCGTGTTCCAGCTTGTAACACTGCCCACAGAGTTTGACGCAAGCAAGCGCGCGCTTAACTGCATAGAGGAAAACAGGCTTCTCGCGGAGGACGAATTTGCAGGCGCAAAGAAAACTCTTACCGCCGCGGCAATGACCTATGTCGCCGCCCTTGCAACCTCTATCATGCAGCTTCTGCGCTTCGTGGTAATCGTCGGCGGCAACCGCAGAAACTGAATAAAATAATAAAAACCGAAAACAATAACAGGTAGTCACCACGACTACCTGTTTTTTACCGCTTTTCTTTTATTGCTTTCGGCATTTTTCTTTGAGCAGTCAAAGAAAAATGCCTGCAAAAAGAAAGACTGTCAAAGGGATGTATCCCTTTGAAAACCCTCGGAGGTAGAAAGCCTAATTGGCGTTCTATATCCGCTCCGTAGTCTAAACTTCTGCCTCCCCCGATGCAAACGCTAAGCTAATCGTTAAGCGAGCCGCACGCACATCTATACAGCTACTGCGCAGTAGCCCTGTAAGACACCGCGGTAGGCAATTCTTCCTTGCTGTGGCGAGGATCGGGATTAGTCTGCAATTACGCCTTGCAACAGAGGGCGGATATGAATGGGACCTTGTGTTGAAGTTACCACCGGCAGGTTCCAAGGGTAAGACCCTTGGTCTGTTTCTTTTGGAACTTTTCTTTGCAGAAGCAAAGAAAAGTGGGAAAATAACACAAAGAAAAATGCTAAAAGAACACAACAGGAGAAAAACGAATGACAAACGAAGAATACAAAGAATACTCGAAAAAGCACCAGCCGAAGTCGAAGCTGTGCGCCAATATGCTCAAGGCATTTTTAGTCGGCGGAATTATCTGCTGTATCGGCCAGCTTGTTCAGAGCCTTTTCATGAACGCGGGACTCGACAAGGAATCCGCCGCATCGGCATGCTCCGTCGCCCTCGTATTCCTCGGCGCACTGCTGACGGGACTGGGCGTATACGACGATATCGCAAAGTTTGCCGGCGGCGGGTCTCTCGTTCCGATAACGGGCTTTGCAAACTCCGTCGTCGCCCCCGCGCTTGAGTTCAAAACCGAGGGCTTCATAACCGGCACCGCGGCAAAAATGTTCATCATCGCAGGACCCGTCATCGTCTATGGCGTGGGTGCAAGCGTCGTCTACGGACTTATTCTGTGTCTTATAGGAGGATAATATGTCAAAGAAAAAAGAGAAGCCGGTCGAGGATTGGCATACGGAAGCCCTTGTCCCAATAGGTCACGATTACCGCGGCAAGGAAAAGCAGATTAAAAAATCCGATACCCTTGCCCCCGACGGAATCGCGGGCAAATGGTCATAAAAAAACCGCTATCAAAAGATAGCGGTTTTTGCTTTCTTATTTCATCAGCGCGGCGGCTGTTTTTGCCGCGACTGTCGCGTTGTTTAAAACGAGCTTAATGTTGCTCTCAAGGCTGTCGCCGCCTGTGAGCTCGACCACCTTTGCAAGGAGAAACGGAGTCGTGTCCTTGCCCTTGATGCCCTGCTCACTGCACTCATTGAGTGCCTGCTCAATAGCCTTATCTATGACTTCCTTATCCATGGAATATTCCTCGGGAATGGGGTTTGTGACCAGCATGCCGCCCTTAAGCCCCAGCTCGCGCTGAGCGGAGAATATCGCCGCAAGCTCCTCGGGCGAATCCACGCGGTAGTCAACGCCGAATCCGCTCTTTCTTGTGTAGAACGCGGGGAGTTCATCCGTGCTGTAGCCGATAACGGGAACGCCCTTGGTTTCGAGATATTCAAGAGTCAGACCGAGGTCGAGAATGCTCTTTGCCCCTGCGCATACGACCATGACGGGAGTCTGCGCAAGCTCTTCGAGGTCGGCGGAGATGTCCATGGTGGTTTCTGCGCCGCGGTGAACGCCGCCGATGCCGCCCGTTGCGAAAATCTCAATTCCCGCCATGTGGGCAATCATCATTGTGGTGGTGACGGTGGTTGCACCGTCCTTTTTGCCTGCGACGAGCGCGGCAACATCGCGGCGGCTTGCCTTTGCAACGCCTCTTCCCGTTTTGCCGAGATATTCAATCTCTTCCTTTGAAAGGCCCGCCTTGAGTCTGCCGCCGATTATTGCTATCGTTGCGGGAACGGCGCCGTTTTTGCGAACGGTGTCCTCGACTAAAAGCGCGGTTTCAACATTGCGGGGATAAGGCATGCCGTGGGATATGATAGTGCTCTCGAGTGCGACAACGGGCTTGCCTGCCTTTAGCGCTGCCTCAACCTCGGGCGAAATGTCAAGATACTTATTCATAGCTTTCTCCTTAATAGCTCATAATGGGTGCCGAGCCGTCGTCCTCGGATTTTGTGATTGAGCGGATTTCCGCCTCGTAGCTGTAATTATCGTTCACCTGAACGGTGAATTTATCGCCGACCTTTTTGCCTAAAACGCTTTTTCC
>JAZLFI010000153.1:0-6403 GCA_045615725.1 Oscillospiraceae bacterium | reverse complement strand
ATTTTAATGGCGTCAAAAGGTGCATAACTCATAATTACTCATCCTCCTCACTGTAATCGGCACCGAAGCCGAAATCGTCGTCATCAGACTCGGGAACGTCTTCAATGCTATATCCTTCTGCGATGATATCCTCGTCGCTTGCCTCATAGGTTTCTTCCTTGAGACCGGGGATGAATTCATCTTCTTCGTCATCCTTTAGCTCAATCTCGTTGCCCTCATTGTCCAGAACGCGGACATCGAGGCAAAGAGCCTGCAGTTCCTTAACGAGAACCTTGAAGGACTCGGGAACGCCGGGAGCGGGGATGTTATTGCCTTTGACTATGCTCTCATAGGTGCGTACACGGCCGGTGACATCGTCGGACTTGACGGTGAGGATTTCCTGCAGAGTATATGCAGCGCCGTATGCTTCGAGAGCCCAGACTTCCATTTCGCCGAAGCGCTGGCCGCCGAACTGCGCCTTGCCGCCGAGAGGCTGCTGAGTAACAAGGCTGTAGGGACCGGTAGAACGTGCGTGAATCTTATCGTCAACGAGGTGGTGGAGCTTGAGGAAGTAAACCCAACCGACGGTAACGTCGTTATCGAACTTCTCACCGGTACGGCCGTCGTAAAGAACGCTCTTGCCGTCCTCGCGCAGTCCTGCCTGACGCAGAGTGTCGCGGATGGTGGATTCGTTTGCGCCGTTGAAGATAGGTGTTGCAACCTTCCAGCCCAGTGCCTGTGCTGCATAGCCGAGGTGAACCTCGAGAACCTGACCGATGTTCATTCGGGAAGGTACGCCCAGGGGGTTCAGGACTATATCCAGAGGTGTGCCATCGGGCAGATAAGGCATATCTTCACGAGGCAGGATACGGGAAACAACGCCCTTGTTGCCGTGACGGCCCGCCATCTTGTCGCCGACGGAAATCTTACGCTTCTGAGCGATGTAAACGCGGACAACTTGGTTTACGCCGGGGCCCATTTCATCGCCGTTTTCGCGGGTGAATACCTTGACATCGACAATGATGCCGCTTTCGCCGTGAGGTACCTTCAGCGAGGTATCGCGGACTTCCCTTGCCTTCTCGCCGAAGATTGCGCGAAGAAGTCTTTCCTCTGCGGTCAGGTCGGTTTCGCCCTTGGGGGTAACCTTACCGACAAGGATATCGCCTGCATGGACTTCTGCGCCGACGGAGATAATGCCGCGCTCGTCCAGATATTTCAGTGCATCGTCGCCGACACCGGGGATATCGCGGGTAATCTCCTCGGGTCCGAGCTTGGTGTCACGTGCGTCGCACTCGTACTCCTCGATATGGATAGAGGTGAAAACGTCTTCCATAACAAGGCGCTCGTTAAGCAGAATTGCGTCCTCGTAGTTGTAGCCTTCCCAGGTCATGAAGCCGACCAGGATGTTCTTACCGAGGGAAATTTCGCCCTGGCTGGTGCTGGGGCCGTCAGCGATAACATCGCCTTCGTGTACTCTCTCGCCGAGAGCAACGATGGGACGCTGGTTTACGCAGGTGCCCTGGTTACTACGTGCAAACTTAATGAGCTTGTAGTTTTTAATCTCGCCGCTGTCGTACTTAATGGTAATCATGTCTGCATCGGCGCGGATGACTTCGCCGTCGCCCTCTGCGAGGACAACAACGCCGGAGTCAACAGCACACTTATGCTCGATACCGGTTGCGACGATAGGTGCCTGGGTCATCATAAGAGGAACTGCCTGACGCTGCATGTTTGCACCCATCAGAGCGCGGTTTGCGTCGTCGTTTTCAAGGAAGGGAATCATAGCGGTTGCTATGGAAACCATCATCTTGGGGCTTACGTCGATGTAATCAACTCTCTCGCGGTCAACCTCAATGATTTCATCGCGGTGGCGGCAGGTGATACGCTTATTGATGAGGCAGCCGTTTTCGTCTCTGGGTTCGGTTGCGGGAGCTACTATATAATTATCTTCCAGATCCGCGGTGAGATAGTCAACCTGCTCGGTTACGCGGCAGGTGCCCTTCTCTACCTTCTGGAAAGGTGCTACCAGGAAGCCGTACTCGTTTGCGCGTGCGTAGGATGCGAGGTAGCTGATAAGGCCGATGTTAGGACCTTCGGGAGTCTCGATGGGGCACAGACGACCATAGTGGCTGTAGTGAACGTCACGGACGTCGAAGGATGCGCGCTCTCTGGAAAGACCGCCGGGGCCGAGAGCGGACATACGGCGCTTATGAGTAAGCTCGGACAGGGGGTTTGTCTGGTCCATGAACTGGGACAGAGGCGAGGAACCGAAGAATTCCTTGATTGCCGCAGTTACGGGACGGATATTGATAAGGCTCTGAGGAGTTACGATGTCGAGATCCTGCAGAGTCATGCGCTCGCGGATAACGCGCTCCATACGGGAAAAACCAATACGGAACTGGTTCTGGAGAAGCTCGCCGACGCAGCGTACGCGGCGGTTGCCCAGATGGTCGATATCGTCCTTAACGCCGATGCCGTTTGCAAGGCAGTTAAGGTAGTTAACGGAAGCAAACATATCATCGACGATGATGTGCTTGGGAATGAGGACATCGATGTTCTCGCGGATTGCATCCTTAAGTGCTTCGCCCTCATACTGCTCCATGAGCTGCTTGAGAACGAGGTAGCGAACCTTTTCCTTAACATCAACCTCTGCGGGGTCGAAGTCAACGAAGCTGCCCAGATTGACCATGCCGTTGGAGAATACCTTTACGGTCTTGCCTTCAACGTTCAGGTAAACCTCGATTACGCCTGCTTCGTCGATAATATCTGCCTTCTCGCGGGAGATGACTTCGCCTTCATCGGCAATAATCTCGCCGGTGCGGATGTCAACAACAGGTGCTGCGAGAGTGAAGCCTACGATACGGGAGCGGAGTGCCAGCTTCTTATTGAACTTATAACGGCCGACATTGGAAATATCGTAACGGCGGCGGTCAAAGAACAGGCCCTCAAGCAGTGCCTCTGCACTTTCGACAGTGGGAGGATCGCCGGGGCCGAGCTTGCGATAAATCTCAACCAGGCACTCATCGCGGTTTGCGGTGGTATCCTTATCGAGTGTTGCGACAATGCGCTCATCCTCGCCGAAGATTTCCTTCAGGCGCTCGTTGGTTACTGCGCCGACAGCGGTATCGGGAGTGCAACTGAGCCAGGTTTCGGGCTTTTCCGCATTGTATGCGCCCATTGCCTTAAGGAACCAGGTGATGGGGAGCTTGCGGTTCTTATCGATGCGGACATAGAAAACGTCGTTTGCATCGGTTTCGTACTCAAGCCATGCACCGTGATAAGGAATAACGGTGGATGCATAAAGGCTGGTCATGCTGCGGTCGGTGGTCTTATCGTAGTAGACACCGGGTGAACGGACGATCTGGGAAACGATTACTCGCTCGGCACCGTTAATAATAAAGGTACCGCCGGGAGTCATGAGCGGGAAGTCGCCCATGAAGATTTCCTGTTCCTTGATCTCCTCGGTTTCAAGATTGCGCAGACGTACGCTTACCTTTAAAGGTGCATTGTACGTTGCATCGCGTGCCTTGCACTCCTCCTCGGTGTATCTGGGCTTCTCGTCGAGAGAATAATCGACAAAGCTCAGCTCGAGGTTGCCTGAATAGTCTGTGACGGCTTCAGTATCTCTGAACACCTCACGCAGACCGGTCTCCAGAAACCACTTGTATGATTTCTTCTGGATCTCCAGCAGATTGGGCATGTCCTGGATCTCTTCATAGCGAGCAAAGCTCTTACGCAGAGTTTTGCCGTAGAGAACATCTTTTGGCATTTGCACACACTCCTTCTTAAAATTGAACGCCCGGTGCGGTTGTCATATTTATCGCAGACGGTGTTGTATTTACGCTTTCAAAATGCTATATTGTGATTGTAGATAGTGGCAGAATATCGCCACATTACAGGATAACATAGCAAGTTATTCTATCATTCTGTATATATAAAGTCAAGAATTATTTTGTGAATTTTGAAAATTTCGGCAGGGGCATGAAGTTCCGGCCGTTTTTTTGTATATTTTTACATGGAGGCACCCATGCCGCTTACTGTTTACATTGCGCTGGCACTTATATATCTGCTCTCCCTTGCGTTGCTTTGGCGTGAGGGATTAACAAAAAAAAGAGCGGAAATAATATTTCCCGCTCTCATAATGCTTATTATAATTGTAATACGCGCCTTTCTGTTTTCCCATGAAACGGACGACTATCTGGACTTCTTAAGCCCGTGGGTTGAATTTTTCCGTCTGAACGGTGGATTCAAGGCGCTGGGATATCCTGTCGGCAACTACAATCCGCCTTATCTTTATTTCCTCGCTTTGTTCTCATACATTAACATCAGTGAGCTTTATCTCATAAAGCTTCTTTCCGTGCTGTTTGACGTTTTGCTCGCATGGGCATGCATGAAACTGCTTTCCGTATTCACTCAGAAGCGGGGCGCACTTCTCGCCTGCTTCTTCGCAATTCTTCTCCTGCCCACAGTCGCACTCAACAGCGCATACTGGGCGCAGTGCGACAGCATATATGTTTTCTTTGCGGTTTTGAGTCTTTATCTTGCATTCAGCGAAAAGCCGGTCGGCAGTATGATATCTCTTGCCGCGTCGCTTTCGTTCAAGCTTCAGGCAGTGTTTATAATCTCCGCGTTTTTCTTCTTCCTGCTTTCAGGCAAAATTAAGGCAAAGCACATACTCATATTCCCCGTCGCTTACACCGTATTTCTCCTGCCGCCCGTTTTATTTGGCAGACCGTTTTTTGAGGTGCTGACTCAGTACTTCAGTCAGGCGGGCACCGCGGGCGATGCTATGAATTATAACTCGCCTTCCCTCTTCTCGATGTTCGGAAATCTCGACTCGGCGATATGGGCAAAGCCCGCTGTACTTGCGGCATTTGCATTTATGCTGATAATTCTACTTTTTGCACTATTGAAAAGGGACAGTCTTTCGGATAAAATGATTCTCGGACTTACCTTGCTTCTTATCATAGGTATTCCGTTCTTACTCCCCCACATGCACGACAGATACTTCTACATGGCAGACGTGCTGAGCGTTGTTGCGGCATTTACCGCGCCCGTATTCTTCCCTCTTCCCTGCCTTGTTCAGTTTGCATCCTTCCTCAGCTACTACGCATATCTCAACATGCGCTACATGATGCATCCCCGTGTCGGCGGAGTGTGCATGCTGGCGGCACTGATAATTACAGTTGTATACACGAGTTTATATCCCAAGGAGCAGACATAAATGAGAAAAACAAAGATAATCTGTACAATCGGCCCTGCATCCGAATCCGAGGAAACTCTGGAGCAGATGTGTCTTGCAGGCATGAATGTTGCCCGCTTAAACTTCTCCCACGGCACCCACGAGGAGCATCTTGAGAAGATTAAGACCATACGCAAGGTCAGAGAGAAACTCAATCTCCCCATTGCAATCATGCTGGACACCAAAGGTCCCGAATATCGCATAAAGACCTTTAAGAATAAGAAGGTTACTGTCAATAACGGCGATACATTTACATTTACCACGGACGACATTATCGGCGACGAAACCCGCGTTTCCGTTACACACAAGGCCATGCCTCAGGATGTTGCCCCGGGAGATACCGTCACGGTAAACAACGGTCTTGTTGTATTCGAGGTTGAGGAGATTAAAGGTGCAGACGTTATCTGCCGCGTTATTGTGGGCGGTGAGCTTTCCGACCGCAAGAGCATGAGCTTTCCCAACAAGACTCTGTCAGGCCCTTACCTTTCCGAGCAGGACAAATCCGACCTGCTTTTCGGCATCGAAAACGGCGTTGACTTCATCGCGGCATCCTTTGTTTCCAAGAAGCAGGACCTTGTTGATATAAACGAATTTCTGCACGCAAACGGCGGAGATGGAATATGCCTTATCGCAAAAATCGAAAACCGCGCCGGCGTTGACAACATAGACGAAATCTGCAAAAAATGCGACGGCATTATGGTCGCGCGCGGTGACCTGGGTGTTGAAATTCCCTTCGTTGAAGTTCCCGCAGTTCAGAAGTATCTTATCAACAAGTGCAGAATGCTGGGCAAACGCGTTATCACCGCAACGGAAATGCTGGAATCCATGATTCACAATCCCCGCCCCACAAGAGCGGAAATTTCCGATGTTGCAAACGCTGTCTATGACGGCTGCTCCGCAATTATGCTCTCCGGCGAAACCGCCGCAGGTCAGTATCCCGTGGAGTCACTCAAGTGCATGGCTGAGATTGCCGAATACACCGAAAAGCAGATTCATTACAGTAAGCGCTTCTATACATCCGAATTCAAAATCAAGAACAAACTCGACTCCATCTCCCATGCAACCTGCTCAATGGCGATTGATGTTGATGCAAAGGGCATAGTCGTCTGCTCCATAAGCGGCACAACCGCACGCATGGTAAGCCGTTTCCGCTGTCCCATGGATATCATTGGCATGACGACT
>JAZLFI010000152.1:0-6750 GCA_045615725.1 Oscillospiraceae bacterium | reverse complement strand
GTCCTCTGTAAGCAGAATACTTTTCACGTTTCCGAGATTGCGGAAATCTTCAACAACGGTTTCTGCGTAAGGACTGAGGTTTTCGGAGAAATCAAGACGGCCTGCACATCTGTCATCGATGACCATATAAAGAGCAAAGTCGTTATTTCCCTCGCCCTCGGGAAGAACCATTCCCCTCGCCTCAAGAAGCTCGGCAGTTCCAATATAAATCCTGATGCCTCTTATGCTGACTTCCATTCCGCAGCCGGGAATATCGGAAAATTCATCAATGATTTCAGGATTTACACAGCCTTTGTATGCGCTGACAATGGGTGCCGCAATTCGCTGATCGGAATAGTATGCAACGTATGCGGAGAGTCTTATGAAGGTATTGTCGTCAAATACGGGCGATGTGATTGATACAAGCTTGGGGACTCCGTCGCAGAATACGTCGGATTTATCGAAGATAACAGTATTTACATCGGATGCCTTATAAAGCACGTCTGTGTTCTTGATAAATACGCCGTAAGCCGCAGAACAGGCTATGCCGGTAATTGAGCATATGGGCAGTGACGATATTACCGAGAACGGAAGTGCCGTCAGCATGAGCATAAGGCCTCTTCTGACTGACATGAAGTAATTGAGTCCTGTGAAAAGCGGCATTATTGCGGCATAAAGCACTGCGACAGCGAGAATGGCCTTAACAAATATGTCAAGATAAGGTTCAATCTCTCTTTGAAGCGATGACTTGCCTGCATCGGGACGGTTTATAATTGAGCGGAGCATTGCAATATCGCGTGTATTTTCTTCGGGTACATAGTCTGTGATGGTTGCTCTTGTGCGCTTTGCAACATAGTTGAGCAGCACATAACCCACCTGATAGAAAATTACAAGCAATACGGCTTCCTTATAACATCCGATGCAGAATGCAACGATGAATACAAAGGTCAGGATACATTTATAGCTGAAAAAGCGTTTGGCTTTGATTTCAAAATATGACGATACAATAAGGTCATATCCTGCTATCAGCATAGCGGCAATCATTACTATGATTGCAACAAATGGATCCGTGAGAGAATTTGCAAGCGCCAAAACAATTGCCGCGATAATAATTCTTATCACAACAAAACCGTTAATATAGTTGCCGATATTGCGTTTATAGACAGCTTTTAAATCCATGCGCCCACCTTCCCTGTTTTATTCTGTTTTTTTAATTAAGCCTTTCCGTTGCAGCCGAGAACGTCAACAATCTTGTGTGCGACCATGTCCTTGATGGCTGCTCTTGCGGGCTTAAGATACTGACGGGGGTCAAAATGATCGGGATGCTCGTTCATATACTGGCGGATAGATGCGGTCATTGCAAGGCGGAGGTCGGAGTCGATGTTAATCTTGCAGACTGCCATGGATGCGGCCTTTCTGAGCTGATCCTCGGGAACGCCGATTGCACCGGGCATGTTGCCGCCGTTTTCATTGATTATCTTGACGAATTCCTGAGGTACGGATGAAGAACCGTGTAAAACTATGGGGAATCCGGGGAGTCTGCGCTCAACCTCTTCAAGAATATCGAAGCGAAGCTTGGGGTCGGTGCCGGGCTTGAACTTGTATGCACCGTGGGAAGTGCCGATTGCGATTGCAAGAGAGTCACAGCCGGTGCGCTCAACGAATTCCTGAACGTCCTCGGGACGGGTGTAGGAGGAATCCTCTGCGGAAACATTGACCTCGTCCTCTATACCTGCGAGGGTGCCCAGCTCTGCTTCGACAACGACACCGTGGTCATGAGCATATTCAACGACCTGGCGGGTTACTGCGATGTTGTCCTCAAGAGACTTGGAGGAAGCGTCTATCATTACAGAGGTAAAGCCGCCGTCAATGCAGCTCTTGCATATATCAAAGCTGTCACCGTGGTCAAGGTGCAGACAGATAGGAAGACCGGTTTCCGCAACTGCGGCTTCGACGAGCTTCATAAGATAGGTGTGGTTTGCGTAAGCTCTTGCGCCCTTGGATACCTGAAGAATCAGAGGGGCGTTCAGGTCAGCGGCGGCCTCAGTGATGCCCTGCACGATTTCCATGTTGTTAACGTTGAATGCGCCGATTGCGTATCCCCCGTTGTAGGCTTTTTCAAACATTTCTTTTGATGTTACCAGCGGCATAATAATAGTCCTCCTGAAAAAATTAATCCTAATGTTTGTTAATTTACTATTTATTATAAACCCAAAACATGTTATAATCAACTGTACAATGTAAATTGGAGGGGTTCTTTTGGATAAAAATTATGATAATCAGCTGGTAGGCGCATGTATATTCGGCCAGTCCGGCGGTCCCACCTCGGTTATTAACGCCAGCGCATACGGAATTATAAAAACTGCGCTTGAATCCGAGTGCATTACAAAGGTTTATGCGGCTGAACACGGCATCAAGGGCGTTCTTGATGATATACTCTTTGATATGGGCGAAGAGGAAGATTACGAGCTCAAGCTTCTCCTCAATACTCCCGCCGCCGAATTCGGCTCCTGCCGTTATAAAATCAAGGATTTTGAAGAAGATGATACCGACTATAAGCGTATTCTTGAGATATTTGAGAAGTATGACGTACGTTACTTCTTCTATAACGGCGGCAACGACTCCATGGATACCTGCGATAAGATAAGCCGCTACATGGATAAGGTGGGCTATGACTGCCGCATAATCGGTGTTCCAAAGACCATTGACAATGACCTTTACGGCACAGACCACTGCCCCGGCTTCGGCAGTGCCGCAAAATACATCGCAACCTCCTGCATGGAAGTTGACAAGGATACTGACGTTTACCCCAACGATATGGTCACCATTATCGAAATTATGGGACGTCATGCAGGCTGGCTCACCGCAAGCGCCGCTCTTGCAACCGAATACGGTCATGGCTGCGGTCCCGACCTCATCTATCTCCCCGAGCGAGATTTCGATATTGACCAGTTCTGTGCGGACGTTCAGAAGGTTCTGAAGCAGAAGCACAATGTTCTGGTTGCTGTTTCCGAGGGCATCCACTATGCCGACGGCAGATTTGTCACCGAAGCTCCCGTTTCCGGTACTGACGGCTTCGGTCATGCACAGCTTGGCGGTCTTGCTACATATCTTGCAAACTATGTTAAGCTCAACCTCGGCATTAAGAAGGTTCGCGGTATTGAGCTGAGCCTGCTCCAGCGCTGTGGCGCACATATCGGCTCCGCTGTTGATATTGAGGAAGCATTCATGGTCGGCAAAGCCGCAGTTGATGCCGCAATCGAAGGCAAAACCGGCGAAATGGTTATCCTTGAGCGCGATGAATCAACCGGTATGTACCATTGCGACGCAAAACTCATGCCTCTCGGCATGGTTGCAAACTACGAAAAGAAAGTTCCCCTTGAGTGGATTACCGAGGACGGCAACTATGTTACCTCTGATTTCATTAACTATGTCCTCCCCCTCATTCAGGGCGAGCCCAAAATCCCCAAAGAGAACTCACTTCCCCGCTACGCAAGACTCAAGAAAGTTCGCGCAAAAATCGAAGAATAATAATTATAAAGCACGGCAATTATCATGTATTGCCGTGCTTTAATCAAATTTGGAGAGAAATTATGGGAAAGAAAATCATAGTAGCAGGTGCAGGTCACGGCGGAATTACCGCGGCGGCGCTGCTTGCAAAGGAAGGCTTCGACGTAACAGTATATGAGCGCGGTGAAAAGGGCAAGCTGGGCTACGACTGGACGGATATTTTCGATCCGAAAGCCCTTGATGTCGTAGGCTGTCCACGTCCGAGTGAGGATAAGTTTGAATGGAAAATTGATATGACTTTCTTCGGACCGCATACAGACGATAAGCATAAAATCCGTCAGCGCGTTCCAAATGACCCCGAACAGATGGAAATCAAAATGGAGCGCCGCGATATATACGACCTTATTATTGATTTTGCAGAGAGTAACGGCGTAAAGTTTGAGTACGGAGTAAACATACTTGCACCGCTCATGGACGGCGAGCGTGTTATCGGCATAGAAACCGACAAGGGAATATTTCTCGGAGATATGGTAATCGATGCGGCGGGTGCGGAATCTCCACTGCGCACTCAGCTTCCCGATTCTCTTGGTATTCAGAAGCATCCCGTCTGGGGCGAGAAATTCTATGTATACCGCGCATTCTATGACCTGCCCGTCGACCCCGACACGGTTGAGGATAAATACAAGGTTATGCTTCTTCCCGAAGAAGGTCAGGTCGGTATCGGTTGGGTCGCAACGGAGGACACCTTCTCCGACCTGCTGATTGGCAGAATGGATCCATTTGACGTTGCGGAAGCCGAACGCGCGGCTGATGAATTCCGCAAAAGCAATCCTCAGCTTGGCAGAACAAAGCTTCGCGGCGGTCAGATGGTGCTTATTCCCGTGCGTCAGCCGCTATCTATACTTGTTGCCGACGGCTATGCCGCAATAGGCGATTCTGCCTTTATGACAGTGCCCATTATCGGCTCGGGCATAGGCAACGCAATCAAGAACTCCAAGCTTCTTGCCGAGGCAATAATAGGCTCCGAGGAGGATAACTATTCCGCCAAAGCCCTTTGGAACTATCAGAAGAAGTATTATAAAGCGATGGGCGCGGGTATTGCTCCCCTTGCTGCGGTAAAGCTTCTGCTGACTAGAATTTCGCAGGAACAGCTTGACTTTGCAATTGACAAAGGCATACTCACCCATCACGAAATGACCATAACCGCAAACCATACAAGCCTATGGAAGTTCATAAACTTTGACTGGAAGCTTCCCATACGCGGAATTGCTCTTTTAGGAGATATGGATCTAACCAAGAAAGGCATACGCGTCGTAAAAGACGTTATGAAAATCATTAAGATATGCAAAAAGATGCCCAATGAATATGAGCGCGAAGACGTTATCAAATGGGCAAAACAATACGACGAAATATTTACCGCAAAATAAAAAAAGACCGCCATTGGCGGTCTTTTTTTATTTATCAAATGCAGGGTTAGTTGCGTAGAAGTTTTTCTCGTTGAGCTTGTCGAGAGTTCTTCTTAAGCCCTCGCCGAAGCGCTGATAGTGCACAACTTCCCTCTCCCTCAGGAACTTGATGACATCATTGACGTCGGGGTCATCGGAAAGACGGAGAATATTATCGTAGGTTGTTCTTGCCTTCTGCTCTGCCGCCATATCCTCGTGCAGGTCGGTGAGAACATCGCCCTTGACCTGCATGGTTGCGGCGGTCCAGGGTGTTCCCGATGCAAACTGGGGATATACGCCTGCGGTGTGGTCGACGAAATAGGTGTCGAAACCGGCCTTTTTAATCTCTTCCATTGTCATGTTTCTGGTCAGCTGATGGACTATTGCGCCAATCATTTCAAGGTGACCGAGTTCTTCTGTGCCGATATCGGTGAGCAGTCCCTTAAGCTCGGGATACGGCATCGAATAGCGCTGGCTCAGATATCTGAGCGATGCGCCGAGCTCACCGTCAGGGCCGCCGTACTGGGATATAATGAACTTTGCCAGAGCGGGATTAGGATTCTTTATCTTTACGGGATACTGAAGCTTTTTTTCGTATACAAACATCTTTTAATCCTCCTCCATTTTTTTATAGTCCCAGGGCCAGGGATTATTGAGCCATGTGAACTCCTTCATTCCTGCAAGGTCCTTATGGCAGATGGGACCGTAGCGCTTTACAAAACGATCCTTGGCGGTTTCCGCAAGCTTTTGGATGTTCTGCAGCATCTGGAATGCTTCCTTGTCGGAGGGATGTGTGTCGAGATACAGAACAAGCTCATGGGCGACAAAATCGAGAGCCATAAGCTCACCGAGAGGTGTTCCCGTGAGGTTTCCCGTGTTCACCATATTCATAAACGGCAGGTCAAGTCCGGGGAAAAGCGTGCCGCGGTTTAATGCTTCGTTATAGTCATAAGTCGGGTCTATGCATTCCTGAATGGGCACATATGCCATAGCCAGAGGTGCATCGCAGGGCAGACTACCGTTTTTGTAATTAGGTTTTTTGCTGTTATCCAATTTATATTGGCCTCCTTTGTAATCCATTATATTTAGGAGCCCGAATATATGTGAAAGCACCCGCAGTCAGTTCGCTGCGGGTGGGTTTTCGTTATTTTATCATTTCCTTAAATTCTTCTTCGGATATAACTTTTATTCCTAAATCATTTGCCTTTTGCAGCTTACTGCCTGCGTTTTCGCCCGCAAGTACTATGGTGGTTTTCTTTGAAACCGAACTCGATGCCTTACCGCCGAAGCTTTCGATAATTGCGGATGCCTCATCGCGCTTAAATTCACTGAGCTCTCCCGTTAAGACAAAGGTCATGCCTGCAAAGCGAGTATCCTTAACGACATCTGTGCTTTCAAATGAAACACCAGCATTGCGAAGAAGCTCAATCTGATGCTGTGACTGCGGTAGCTTAAACCAGTCCACGATAAATTTTGCGGTAATATCGCCGATATCGTTAACAAGCTTAAGTTCGTCCTCCTCTGCTTCCATGAGCTTATCAAGTGTGCCAAAGTGGGCGGCAAGAGTTTTTGCGGCTTTCTGTCCTACCTGACGTATACCGAAGGCACACAGAAGCCTTGAAAGTCCTGCTTCTTTGCTCTTCTCAATGGCATTAATAAGGTTTTCTGCCGACTTTTTGCCCATGCGCTCAAGCTTCTGGACATCCTCTGCCTTTACATAGTAAAGCTCGGCGGGACTTTGCACCAGACCGTTATTGATAAGAAGCTCGCAGACAGAAATGCCCAGTCCGTCAATGTCCATTGCCTCGCGGGATGC
>JAZLFI010000151.1:0-1873 GCA_045615725.1 Oscillospiraceae bacterium | reverse complement strand
TATTATCCCTCAAGTGCAAAAACACGTCAAATTTTCAAATGAAATGAGGTGCTCTTCATAGAAGTAAAAATTCCGAAAGAAATCCGGCAGTACAAGGAAACTATTTTCTTTGGCCTATCTGCCCGGCAGTTCTTTTGCGCGTTCTTTGCCGTCGCTATCGCCGTAGGAGTCTATATGCTGCTTGGCCCGACCATCGGAAAAGAAACCGCAAGCTGGCTGTGTATCGTACTGGCGTCTCCTGCGGCAATGGCGGGCTTCTTCTCTTATAACGGCATGACCTTTGAACAGTTTATATGGGCTGTTATCAAGACGGAAGTTCTGTATGCCGGCGACCGCAAGTACATAGGCGAAAATATAATTTATAACCGCTTTAACAGAAAGGGGCGTGGAGACTTTGATTAAAACGCTTATGGCCGCGAATAAGAGCGAGCGCGTCAGAGTAAAGGTGCCGCACTCTGTCCAGCAGAGCATACCGATCAAACGCATCTACACCAACGGTATTTGGGAGGTGGGCAATAAGCACTCCCGAAGCTGGAAGCTCACAGATGTGAACTATATCGCAGCCTCGCAGGAAACGCAGCGGAGCATCTTCAATGCCTATTGTGCCGCAATCAATTCTCTGCCTACGGATGCCACAGCCAAGATCACCATCGTCAACCACCGGCTCAACCCCGCAGAGTTTGAACGACGCATCCTGCTCCCGTATAAGGACGACTGGCTTGACCATTACCGAGAGGAAGCCAATGCCATTACGAAAGGCCGTGCGGCGCAGAGCAACAATCTCGTGCAGGAACGCTTTGTAACTCTCTCAATCCCACAGCGCAAAATTGAGGAAAGCAAGAGCTATTTTCGCAGAGCCGGGGCCAATCTGGAAAAGACCTTTGCCCGTCTGGATTCCGGTATCAAACCCGCACGAAATTATGACCGTCTGCGAATACTCCATGACTTCTTCCGTCCCGGCTATGAGCAGTATTTCGATTATGACGATTATCGGTATATGCAGACAGGCAGAGATTTTAAGGACTTGATCTGCCCGGACTCTATCAGCTTCAAACGTAACCACTTTGAGTTTGGGGACAAGGTCGGGCGCGTCCTTTTTCTGCGCACCTATGCCTCTTTCCTTACCGATGATCTCATTTCCGATCTGACCGAGTATGCCCGCGACCTTATTCTTTCTATTGACATGATCCCCGTTCCCACGGATGAGGCGGTCAAGGAAGTGGAGAGCATCATTCTCGGTGTGGAGACGGACATTACCCGCTGGCAGCAGCGGCAAAACAGCAAAAACAACTTTACCGCCGAAGTCCCTCGTTCCATGGAGCAGAAGCGGGAAAATTCCCGCGAGTTTATGGACGATCTGACGCAAAATGACCAGCGCATGATCTTCTCTCTTATTACCATCGTTCATACTGCGGACAGCTTGGAGGAACTGGATTCCGACACGGAAAGTCTGATTGCCATCGGCAAAGAGCACCTTTGCGATATATCCCCGGCTCGCTTCCAACAGGAGGACGGCTTGAATACAGTTTTGCCCTATGGCCTTCGTCGGCTCCATGCCCTGAACACGCTGACAACGGAGAGCTGCGCCGTGGCGATCCCATTCCGTGCGCAGGAAATTCAAGATCCGGGCGGTCTGTCTTACGGTATAAATGAGGTCAGCAAGAATCCTTTGATCTGTGACCGCAAGCGTCTTGTCTCTCCCCATGCGTTCTATCTTGGCATTTCTGGCTCCGGCAAATCTATGGGCATGAAATATACGATCATGAATGTGGCTCTGGGTACTGACGACGATATTATTATCGTGGATGCTGAGCGAGAATACGGGACTCTTGCCCGCGCCTTCGGCGGCGAGGTCGTTGAAATCAGCCCGTAC
>JAZLFI010000150.1:0-10195 GCA_045615725.1 Oscillospiraceae bacterium | reverse complement strand
TGCGGGAAAGAAATTGATCCAAGACTGGCTGTGCTTGAGCAGCTTTTGGATAAATAAGAAAAACAAGCTGCTCATAACAGCTATAAATCAGGAGGTGTCACCATGGCAGTCCCTAAGGGAAAAGTATCAAGACAGAGACGTGATAAGAGACGTTCCTCTCACTGGAAGCTCGAGGCTCCCAACGTTGTAAAGTGCCCCAACTGCGGTGCATTTAAAATGCCTCACCGTGTCTGCAAGGCTTGCGGCATGTACAACGGCCGCCAGGTAATCGAGGTAGAAGGCAAGTAATCTTGCATTGTTAAAGGAGAAAGGTCTTTTGAGTTCCTTTCTCCTTTTTCAATATTCTCGGATGCTCTGTTCCCGTCATACTTCGTAAAATCCCTTGGCAATACACAATAGTATTGCCTGCGGTCTTTTCCTTTGTCTGACGAAAACATCTCTATCCGAGAACTTAAGCTAGTATCAGGAGTGCTGATTTTGGAAAACGTTATTTCAAAAATTGAAGATACAAGCCCTCTTAAGCACAGAGCCCACATCGGCGATGCCGTCATTTCCATAAACGGCAAGACGGTGCAGGATGTTCTGGACTATAAGTTCTATGCCTATGACCCCGAGCTCACCGTCGTGCTGCGTACTCCCGAGGGAACCCAGCACTCAGTCAAGGTGGAAAAGGCAGAGGGCGAGGATCTCGGTCTTGAGTTTGAGAGCTATCTTATGGATAAGCCGCGCTCATGCGCAAATAACTGCGTTTTCTGCTTCATTGACCAGCTTCCCAAGGGCATGCGCAAGACCATGTACTTCAAGGACGATGACGCACGCCTCAGCTTTCTTCTCGGCAACTACATGACTATGACAAATCTCTCCGAGCGCGAAATTCAGCGCATCGTGGATTTACATATAAGTCCCATAAACGTTTCCGTTCATACAACAAATCCCGAGCTTCGAAAAACCATGCTCCGCAACCGCAACGCGGGAAAGTGCATGGAGATTATGAAGCGCTTTGCCGAAGGCGGCATCCGCATGAACTGCCAGATTGTCTGCTGTCCCGGACTCAACGACGGAGATGAGCTTCAGCGCACTATGTCCGACCTTGCGGAAATGTATCCCAATGTCCACAGTGTTTCCATTGTGCCCGTGGGCCTTACAAAGTTCCGCGAGGGACTTTTTGAACTGAAGCCCTTTACTCCCGAACATGCCGCCGAAACAATCGAACAGGTTGAGCGCTTTGCGGATGAGTGCATGGAAAAGTTCGGAACGCGCATTTTCTTCTGCTCCGATGAAATGTATATCTGCGCAGGGAAAGAGCTTCCCGAGGACGAATACTACGAGGAGCACACCCAGCTTGAAAACGGTGTCGGCATGATAAGACTTCTCGAGGCGGAGTTTAAGTCTGCGCTCTCACTTTCCGACGAGCCCGACGGTGTGCCGTTTTCTATCGCCTGTGGCACATCCGTTGCGCCGTACTTTGAAAAACTTATTTGTATGGCGAAGCAAAAGTATGGTAATATAAATGGTAAGGTCTATGCAATCGAAAATGATTTCTTCGGTCACAGCGTAAACGTGACGGGACTCATAACGGGTCAGGACCTTATTAATCAGCTCAAGGGTAAGGATTTAGGCGAAAGGCTTTTCATTTCGCAGAATATGCTCCGCCGCGAGGAAATGGATTTCCTAGACGACGTGCTTCTTGAAGAGGCGAGTGAGGCGCTTGGCGTTCCCATCTATCCCGTCGAGCAGGACGGCTTCGAGCTTTGGGACGCCATAAGCGGCGATAATCTCCCCGAAGTGAAAATCCCCGAGAGGAAGCCCGACCGAGAGCCATACTATAAATATAATCAGAACAAGTAAGGAGGGCTAAGTTATGGCAAAGCCCCTTGTTGCCATCGTTGGCAGACCTAACGTTGGCAAGTCAATGCTTTTTAATAAACTTGTGGGCAAGCGACTTTCCATAGTCGAGGATACCCCCGGTGTTACCCGAGACAGACTTTATGCCGAGTGCGAATGGTGTGGCAGAAAGTTCGACATCGTGGATACGGGCGGCATCGAGCCCACCACCGATAATGAAATACTCATGTTTATGCGCGAGCAGGCGAACATCGCAATTTCCTCGGCTGACGTAATCGTTCTCGTAACGGATGTACGCACGGGCGTTACCGCCGCGGATAAGGATGTTGCCAATATGCTTCTGCGCTCAAAGAAGCCCACTGTGCTGGCTGTCAACAAGATGGACTCCACAGGTATGCTCGACCCCGCAATATACGAGTTTTATGAGCTGGGTCTGGGCGACCCGATTGCAGTTTCCGCCGTCCACGGTCACGGCACTGGCGATCTCCTCGACGAGTGCATGAAATACTTCCCCGAGGAAACCGAAGAGGAAGAGGATGATGACAGCATCAAGGTCGCGGTCATCGGCAAGCCCAATGTGGGCAAGTCCTCTCTCGTAAACCATATTCTCGGTGAAAAGCGTGTTATCGTAAGCAACGTCGCAGGCACAACCCGCGATGCCGTCGACTCGTATATCGAGAACAAGCACGGCAAGTATGTGTTTATTGACACGGCAGGCATCCGCCGCAAGTCCAAGGTTGACGAGCGCGTCGAGAAGTTTTCCGTCATGCGTGCGCAGATGGCGATTGAACGCGCCGATGTCTGCCTTATCATGATTGACGCCCGCGAGGGTGTCACCGAGCAGGATACCAAGATTGCAGGTCTTGCCCATGAGGCGGGAAAAGCCAGCATTATCGTAGTCAATAAGTGGGACCTTATCGAAAAGGAAACGGGTACCATGGAAAAGATGCGCAAGGACGTCATGCGTGATCTGAGCTTCATGAGCTATGCTCCCGTGCTCTTTATCTCCGCTGTGACAGGTCAGCGCACCGACAGAATATTCGAGCTTGTCAATTTCGTAAACGACCAGAGCAATATGCGTATTACCACGGGCATGCTCAACAACGTCCTCGCTGATGCGCAGGCCCGCGTTCAGCCGCCTACGGACAAGGGTCGCAGACTCAAGATTTACTACATGACCCAGACGGGCATCAAGCCGCCCAACTTCGTCGTGTTCTGCAACTCCAAGGATCTTTTCCACTTCTCATATCAGCGTTATCTTGAAAACCAGATTCGCGCAACCTTCGGTCTCGAGGGCACGCCTGTCCGTATGGTTATCCGCCAGAAGGGAGATAAGGAATGATAGCTGTTCTTCTCTCCATAACGGCCATAATCGCCTATATGATGGGCAGTCTGAATACGACTATAATCGCTTCTCATTTTGTGTTCCACTGCGACCTGTTCGCATACAGCAGGGATAATGTTGGCATTACAAAATTTGAAAAGCGTTTCGGCAAAAAGGGAATGGCAATTCTGCTCGGTATGGAGGCTGTGAAAAGCATGCTTCCCGTGCTCATCGGCGGCTGGCTTATGAGTGTAGTCGACCAGGCGGTTCTGGGCAGATGTTTTGCGCTGTTCTGCGTCATGATGGGCACCACTTTCCCCATTATGTTCAAGTTCAAGGGTGAGCCCAGTGTTGTCGCGTTTGCGGCAGGCCTGCTGTGCGTAAAGCTCAGTATGGGCATTGCCGTTATTGCCATTAGCGCGGCGGTTTATTTCATCAGCCGATATGTTTCGCTCACCGCAATTTTGGGAGCATTTTTGGCTTTTGTGATTTCGATTGTTTCCCTTGAAGGCGAGTGGACGCACAGACTGCTTTTCCTTTGTTTTGTGATTGTTTTAATCGAGTATCGCAAAAGCATTGTGCCCATTATCAAGGGCACAGAGCCCAAGTTTATTTACAAAAAAGATATCAGCTACATGTTCGACGATGATTTCTAATTAGATGTTGACAATAACCCCCGTGTCTGCTAAAATACCACTTGCAACCGGGGGTATAGCTCAGCTGGGAGCCCAAGAAATACAGTAACACACCCCCGAATAAAATTTAATAAATAACCATTTGCCTGACTGGGAAACCCTTGGATGAGGGGGTATAGCTCAGCTGGGAGAGCGCTTGAATGGCATTCAAGAGGTCAGCGGTTCGATCCCGCTTATCTCCACCAAAAAAGTTAGGCAAATGGCTCAAAATCGCCTGTTTTGGAAACAAAACAGGCATTTTTGTTGGGATGCCATTCATTCGCCTCCAAGCACTTTTTTGCACATTTTTGCCTATGGAAGCAAACAAGCTACGCCCCTGAAAAATAGCTTTTTTTAGCCACAATTATGCGATGTGATTTACTATCATTTCACATAATTGTGGCTGTGTTTTTTTATGCGACACAGTCGAGTCCGCAGAAAAATTGGCCGATATCAAAATTAAATTCAACATTCAGCCTGTAATCACGAAACACTTCTACCCGGTTTATGAGACAGTTTATAATCATTTTCTTTTTCTCGAAGCTGGCTTCATCATATAACTCTGCCCAAGAAATAAGCTTATTGCATTCCTTGTCAACAGCGGATAAAATCAATTGACCGTTATCAATTTCATTTTCAACTCTGTTAATTGCTTCAAGCTGTTCCTGACATTTCGCCTCTGACTCAGCAATGAGCGCGGAAAGCATTTCCTTAGAAAAAGTACTTTCACCACGGATACAGTTCACAACCTCAGCTTTTAGTGTGTCTAAATTATGAGATTCTTTATTGTACTGATAACGCAGCTGAGATAAATGCATTTTTTTGCTTTCTAACTCTTTCTCATATTTGGCAGAAACTAACTCATTGCGGGAAATATCTCGCATACGGCAAAAAATATCCCTTACCATTTTATCGATTATATCGTCTAAAATGTGCATGGTATATCCGGTTTGCCCGTCGCATTCGGTTTGCTTTCGCGTTTTACCATAACATACATAGCGAATACGCTTTGTTTTATCAAACGAGCCGTCTGCGAGTTTACCGCCTTTTCCGCTTGTCGTAAGTGTTAGCCTTGCCCCGCAATGGCCGCAGAATACGTTTCCGGCGAGTAATGATTGCCCTCTGGTGTTCAGTGGTACAGTCCGCTCAAGCTCAGATTTATTGGATCTGGCCTCTCTTATTGCTTGTGCGGTCTCAAACTGCTCCACAGATATGATTTGCAAATGGGGGAGTAGCTCAGAACGACTTTCACCGCAGCGGAGGACACCGGTGTAGGTTAGATTAGATAACATCCCGCGTATGGTTGCATGATGCCATGGCTTACCGGTCCTTGCCCTGTAACCGTTCTCGTTGAGAAAAGTTGCAATGCGGTGAGGCCCAAAACCTTCATTGACGTACTTATCAAAAATAAGTCTTACAACTGCGGCTTCAGTTTCGTTTACCTGCAAATCATAGAGCTCATGCTTCTTCTTGTTTAGCCTACCGCTTTTTACAAGGTCATAGCCGTATGCGGCACAACCGCCTTTGAAATGGCCTTCCTCAACCATTTGACCGAGACTGGTTTTTGTGCGGATAGAAGTCTTTTCACTTTCTCCGTCTGCCTGCCAGAAACGAATATAATTGAGGAGCTTATCAATATGGTTGTCAAAGCGTTGTTCCCCCTCCTGGGTGCTCCATACTTGGATGCCGTTTTTGACAAACCATTCCACTACAAAAGGTGTTTCATCAGCAATGCGCCCTATGCGGTCAAACATGAATACAAGCAGAATATCGAACTTGCCTTGCTTCGCATGCTCCTTGATGAGCTGAACTTTGTCGCGGTTTTCTGCGCGAATCTTATGACCCGAAACACCGTCTTCCTGTTCTTCGTGGATAATTTTCCAGCCCATCTTTTCTGCAAAGCGGTGGCAAGCTTTTCTCTGCATGGGAATGTCCGCCTCATTATTTGCACCGTAGTCTACCTGCTTGTCGGTAGATACTCGGTAAAGACAATAAACTCTGTTTTTTTCATTCATAGCGAATACCTCTTTTCGTAAAAATACGATGTGAGGTGCAATGCGTTTATCTGTGAAATTTTCAAGGTGCATCAGCCTCCTTATATGAGGCAGTAATACCGGGTGAAAGAAGAATACTGCGGATTCTGTTATAGGTTTCAGGTTTCCGCTCCGTTGTGAAAGATGCCGTTATCGGATGCCCGTTAATAACGAAAAATTTCTTGGCATGGTTACTGTCGGAAAAGAAATCTGTCACAGGTATTTCTTTGCTATCGGTATTGAACGCATTCAGAGAATGTCTATTCTGCGTTATTTTACCGAGCCCGGTGAGATTTTTCAAAGGTGCCAAAAATCTGAAAACATCAGCAGGGGAGAGTTCATCTTTCATCGCGTTCACCTCGCTGTTTCTGCTTTAGCTCAAAATCGTGCTGAATGAGCCTTATGACAGAATTCTGAATGTCATTTGGAGTGTAATGAGCAGGGAAGTACTGCTTCAGTTCGTCATACTTGAAAACTACCTTCTGTGCTTCATTTGCTTTTGCCGCTGTCATGATGGTACAAATGCTATCTATATCAAGCTCGCCGCTCTGACTGAGCTTTTTCATCCTCTGCGCCTGTGATAGCGACGGAGTACGGTCTTCGCTCTCAATGGTGGTAAAAAGGCTTCTCTGTTCATCCTCAGACAAATAAGAAAGCTCGACAGCAGGAGTAAGCGCAATACGCTCCTTGTCCACGAGGTCGAGCAGTTCGGGTATTAAGTTTGTGAGTCGGATATAACGCTGAACAGTTTTATAGCTTTCTCCTAACGGCTCACCGATTTCTGCGGCAGTTCGGTTTTCTTCAGACTTTGGGACAACTTGTCCCGAAGTTCTGCCCTGATGCTTCATAGCTTCAAACTTCAGCTTATACGCTTTTGCCTTTTCACTCGGGAGTATGTTCTCTCGGTGCAGGTTGCTGTCTACAAGCTGTATTGCGGCTTCGTCCTGACTCATATCGCTTATAATTACCGGTACTTTTTTGAGCTCGGCTTTCTCGCAGGCGTGAAGTCTGCGATGCCCGGAAATGACCTCAAATTCTCCGTTTTCCAAAGCCCTTACCAGTAATGGCGAAAGCACACCGTTTTGCTGTATGCTCTCTACCAAAGCATCCATTTCTTCATTGTCCAGAACCTTATATGGCTGATTCTCAAAGGGATGCAATTTGCTTATTGAAATGTTATAGATTTTGTTATTCATGGTTTTACCTTATCCTTTCCAAATATCTCTTTTGAGCAGACCTCTCAAGGTCATGCTCTTTTTTTATTAATTCGTATAAATGCGGAGATTTCTCTAATATCTCTTCCGCATGCTTTTGCTGTTTCCGCAAAGGCTCAATCTGCTTTGTTATCTCAGCCCGCCTGTCCTTTGCAGCTTGCACTTCTTCCGGGGTATGCGCTCTGCGACGAACATTGTCCGCAAGGCTACGTTCATGCTCCAAAGCGGATATTTGCTCGCTTGTGCTTTGCTTGAACTCCTCAAGCTCTGACACGGTATGTATCCCGTTATTCTGCAGGAAGTGATAATCCTGCTGATACTGCTTAATGTCATTTGCGGCATATCTCAAATCCGGAGATAGCAGCATTACATCTGCCATTTCAGATACGAGCTTAATAACCGTGATGAGCAGGAGGAACATTGCGTCCACCAGTATCAATGCGGTATTATGACTGTGCTCAATAGTGAAGCCGAGGCGTTGCATCTGATACTCCAAAGGGAACTTTTTCGGCTTGTACGGCAGATGTAAATTCCTCTCCCAGAAAAAGTCGTCGTTGAAAAGATTCTTTTCCAGACGCTCGAAGATTTTATCTTCCGTAAAACCAAGTCGGTCAAGGCGAATGGCTCTTTCCCAGCCTTTTGCCTTGACCGACATTCTTGTTGTATCTATTTCGTAGCCCAGGCCCCATAACTGCTTTAAGAAGTCCTCCCACTTCGCAGAATAGGTTAAGCAGTATTCAATATCCTCACGGAGAATATCTCTGTGGGTTTTCTTGCCTCCTTGGCGTAACCAGTACTCCTTTTTGCCTTTCTTGTAGAAGTCCGCATTTTCAAGTACGGACTTTCCATATTCGCGGCAAACGGCATCTGAAATCTTTCTCAGCTCCATGTGGTCACCGATTTTGTTCTTGAACTTGTAGCCGTCCTTAAAGGAAACAGGGTTCACAACAAAGTGACAGTGAATATTATCCGTGTTCAGGTGAACGGTAACCAAAACCTGATATTTATCTCCCCACATTCGTCTTGCCGTTTCCTTGCCGATTTCGAACGCTTCTTCGGGAGTGACTTCGCTGACATCAAAACTCTGTATTCCGTGGTAGGCAACGACTGTCCCGCGATTGCCGAAGCGTTTCTGTACAGATACCATTTCGGTATAGGCATTTTGCTTGGAACAGTTAATGCCGCCAACGTACATTTTCTTATCTGTCTTGTTGTCATTCTCCGCATAGCGAAGCGCTGCATACAGATCTTCATCCAAATACTCAGGCGCTGTGGTCTTGTCCGGATTATCTGCATAATCCAGAACGTCTTTCAATTTGCCCTTTACGGGCCAGAATCCCGTGACTGCCATTTCTGCATATCCTCCTTTCCCGGTAACAGCAGGTCATTTGATACATCATTTAGAACTTTACATATTTGAGCATCGGTTTCCGCTGATGTACTCTTATCCTGCAGTTCTCCGATTTTTTCTAGCAAAGTAAAAAGAGCATCAGGCGGAACCGCTCTCGGTTCATACCCCAATGCTCTCTGCTTGAGATATTCACTTTTGCTCAACCCGCACCGCTTTGCGATACGGGAGATTTTATCCTTTTCCGCTTGTGGTAATCGGAAAGTGATGGTTGACTCTTTCTCCATAGTAAACACGCTCCTTTCAATTAGGGGGATTGGGGGAATGCTCCCCCAAAGAGTGAGCCGCATATCGGCTCTGAGGTGGACAATGCAGTACATTGTCCCTGCTTGTTACAGTATGAGACACAGCATCGTACGGTGAAAATCCTACTACCATTTTTATAATACTCCTTTCCTAAATTTGTTCCTGCTAGTTGCAGAAACATTGCCGCTTTACCGGTGTTCCTTATGCTTTTCCTATCCGAGTTTTTCTCCGATGTATCTCTGCTCGCATAATTGGCATCATGGCAGATAGTCCATTATAAGGTCGGTTTGTTTAGTTGCGCCATTAAACAATAATGTTTAATGGCGCTTTATATAATACTAAACAAAAACGTTTATGTCAAGGGCTTTGCACAAAAAGTTAAACTTTTTTGTTTATCATATTCTTGACCCATACTAAACATATATGCTATAATGCTTTCAAAGCTTGTTTCAGGAGGATTTTTATTATGGCAATCGGTGAAAGAATTAGATTTATGCGCAATTTAAAAGGCATGACTCAGAAGCAATTAGGTATGCAGGTTGGCTTTTCAGAAAAGACCGCAGACATCCGAATGGCACAGTATGAATCCGGAACAAGAACCCCGAAAGAAGAACTGACAAAGGCTCTTGCATATGTATTGGGTGTTTCTCCGATGGCATTGTCCGTGCCAGATATTGAGTCATATTTTGGAGTAATGCACACCCTTTTTGCGCTTGAAGACTTGTATGGATTGAAGATTGATATGCTGGACGGTGAAGCATGCATCCGAATTGACCCATACAGCAAAAGTACTTTGAAAAAATGTTTTGCTGCTTGGCAAAAGGAAGCCGAAAAATACAGAGCAGGGGAAATCAGCAAAGAAGACTACGACAAGTGGCGTTATAACTATCCCGAGTACGACATCTCTAAAACATGGATCAAACTTCCTCCTAAAGAAATATCCGATGTAATTGTCAAGGCGTTTAAGGATAAGTGGAAAGAATAAAGATATCGCTTCACAATCCGAGTATTGTTCCACGCGCATTTCCAAAAGATATGTTAGATGAAGTTGAGCGGAACCTAAAGGTTATTGAAACGCGAATCAATAATTTGTACGATAATATTATGAAACGGACTGAAAATAGTATAAATATAATGTTCGAAGTAAATTAGGAGGAGAATATGGCGGTCGGATTAAAAATAAAATACTAGTTAATCATGTTACGGTGTCAATAGGCGAGTTCTTGCTGTATAATCGGTATGACCCTAAAACTTTGCAGTCGGGAACATTTGTTTTGTGATGACTAGTATTAAAAAGAAAACTAATTCAGGAAACAGGAGATAGGATATGAATATAGAGGAACTGAGACGGCTTGCGGAAAATGGAGATACGCAGGCAATGGTCGATTTGGGAACTCAATATGTAAACGAGGGGAAATATGACGAGGGCGGAGAATGGTTTGAAAAAGCCG
>JAZLFI010000149.1:0-1309 GCA_045615725.1 Oscillospiraceae bacterium | reverse complement strand
ATATTATCCTCAATCATTCGCTGTGCCTTTGTCATGTGGCCGGGAAACCACTGAATATTCATTTTTTCAAAGCTGTTTTCGTTCATATCAGTTTTTATACGGACTTCCGATGTGGTTCATCGGGAAGATGTTGAAGTAAACCTTTCCTATGATGATATCGGTATCGACCATGCCAATACGTTCATCGCGGCTGTCGGTGGAGTCGTTGCGGTTATCGCCCATAACAAACACACAGCCCTCGGGCACAACCTGAGTGCCTCTGAAATCAATCTGATTGTATGTCGGTGCGGCGGTATAGGGCTCATCAAGGGCAACGCCGTCAACATAGACAATGCCGCGGTTAAAGTTAATTTCAACCGTCTGCCCCTCAGTTGCAATAACGCGCTTAACAAGGGCTTCGGGCTTATACTCGTCCTTGCGGAAAACGATTATATCCCCCTGCTTGGGTGTATAGAACAGTCCCGATACAACCATTTTGTCCCCGTCATCAAGGGTGGGATACATGGAAAGCCCCACAACATCCACAAGACGGAACAGGAACACGAACAGCAGAACGCATACAACAAGTGTTACGACGATGCACTGCATCCATTCGTATGCCGACATGCTTTCCTTTTCCTTGTCACCGCCCTCTGCCACGGCAGTTTCGGATTTATAATTTATCTTCAGTTTCTTTAAATCCATAGTATTTACCTCTTTGGATAATTTATCATAATATTATACAATAAACATATACATTTAGGCAACAAAAAAAGAGGCCTGAAGCCTCTTTTTTTGATAAAATGATTCGGTTTTGAGCTTACAGACGCTCCTTAACCTTTGCAGCCTTACCAACACGGTCACGCAGGTAGTAAAGCTTTGCACGACGTACCTTACCTCTACGAACGGTTTCAACAGAAACGATAGAGGGAGAGTGTACGGGGAAGACCTTCTCGCAGCCGACGCCGTAAGAGATACGACGGACGGTGATGGTCTCGTTGATGCCGCCATGCTTCTTGGCAATGATGGTGCCTTCGAAAGCCTGGGTACGCTCGCGGCTGCCTTCCTTTACGCGGACGGTGATACGCACGGTATCGCCGACGTTGAGTTCGGGCAGTTCGGGCTTCATATACTGTTCGCTGAGAATTTTGACCAGATCCATAATCTAATCCTTCCTTTAATTCAGGCGTTCTTACCGGAGGACGCATCAGGTCACGGCAGCGGACCGCTTAATAGCCTGCGGCATAGCCGCATAAGCTTTGATATAATACCATATAAGAATTGATAATGCAAGCATTTTTTACCTGAAAATGCTCATATTTTCATCAAA
>JAZLFI010000148.1:0-8476 GCA_045615725.1 Oscillospiraceae bacterium | reverse complement strand
TCTTCATACACAATTTCGCCCGGCGTATTTGTATAGACCAGATAATAAGGAACGTTATATCGGTCAAGAAGCCAGAGCGCAGGCCGTATCCACTTCAGCATTTCATCGGCGTTTTCGGTTTTGAAATAGCAGACCACGCTTTCCTGCCTTTTGCACGGTTCGGGCCAGGGGAGATTTTCGGCAAACCACGAATCTATTTCCATGTATAAATCGGCGTCTTCCTGCTCCATGACGTTGTTTCGGATAAGTTCCATGCACAAGCTGAATACGCCTTTTCCCGTAAGCGTATTTGTAACAAGATTTCTGCCCTGAATTCTTATGTATTTATACCGTTCTATCATCTCAGATCTTCCTTTCTAATTTGTCGGTTATAATTTGAGACTATTGACATGGCCGAAATAAATGCTTTTCGGATTGCGGTTCAGAATGGTTTCCCAGTCATTTTTCAGCAGGGGATTGTTTTCATAAGCATCGATAAACGACAGGGGCTCCAAGTCTCCGACAAAGCAGTTGCCGTCATCGGTAATCAGCGCGATTCCGTCTGCGCTGTGGCTTTCTGTTGAAATTATTTCTCCTTTAATCCCGAGCCCGTCAAGAAACTGCCTGCTTTCGGCACAGCTTATGACGACGGCATCATTCTCCCGAATCGGCTCGTACTTTAAGCCCTTTTGCCGCTCAAAAATCGGGTCGGAGAAATGGACGTACTCTTTCTGCTTATCAATCAGAAGCAGTCTGACACCATACGACATCAGCTCGCTTATCAGTCCCATGTGGTCAGGGTGATAGTGAGTTGCAAGAACGTAGCGGATGTCTTTAAGCTCCAAACTGTTTCTTTTGAGCTCCTTGAATAAGCCGCCAATCGTGCCCGGCATGTCGGTATCAATGAGTAGTCCGTCTATGTAATATGTGTTTGTATTTCCGTAACGGAGCGTTATCATGCAGTAACCTCAAAACAGCTAAATTCCAATTTCGTTGAAATAATTATAGCATGAACAAATGAATAAATCTATATGCCACGAAAAGAGGAAAAAGAAAGCCCAGCCAAAAGGCTGAGCTTTTCTTTCTGGCGCAGCGGGTGGGATTCGAACCCACGTGCGGGAGTTACCCGCAAACTGATTTCGAGTCAGCCCCGTTATGACCACTTCGATACCGCTGCATATATAACGCATTTCATTGTAACTAATAATATTGAAAAAATCAAGTCCCGAAATCTTCAAGATTTCGGGACTTGCGGCAAACAATCAGCACTGCGGATTTAAGGCAGAATAATCAGATGAGACCTTTTTCTCTAAGCTCAGCCTTGTACTCTTCAAGGTTAACCTCACCGCGACCGTCAACATAGTATTTGCCGGTGTGTGTGTAGCTGAGCTCGCCCTCCATATAAACCTCGAAACTGAGATTGCACTTAGGGTTGTGGCAGCAGATAAGAACTCTCAGAGGGTTGCGTCCGGTGCCAAAGCCTGCACCGGTGTTCATCTGACCGCAGCAGGGGCAGGTGGTTATGGTGGCGGGTGCGCCTTCGGACCAGCCGCCGGATACCTTTTCAAGTTCGCTGTCGTTGAGAAGTTTGTTTTCCATTTTATTTACCTCCGTAAGTTTTGTTATCTTTATATACGAAGACTGAAGCGGGATGGCTACTGTTTTTAAAACTTTATCGCATTTTTATATTGAGCAACAGTGTCAATCAGTGCATATCGTCCTCAAAATCCAAGTCGCCGTCATCAAGATCCATGCTCATTTCGCCTATGCGCATGCGGCGCTCGATCTTCATTTTCTCCACGTTTTCGTGGATAAGCTCTTTGACCTCAAAGGGCTGTTTTATGTTCTTGAGGGTGAGGACGGGAACGCTCTTATCGGTTGAGGTTACGGTTACCGTTCCGACTCCGAAAATGCGCTGCCAGAGGTTCATTTTGACGCAGAGGTCACGGACGCGGTAGAGGATAACCTCGTCCTGATGTATGTTCAGCCAGCCGCGACGGATGAATATGCGGTCGCTGCTCAGTGCGTATCTTGTAAAGGTTATAGGCATTCCGAGTATTCTTTTTCTGTCGTGCCAGATTTCAACTATCTTTGAAACGAGCTTTGCCATAGCGGACAACTCCTTGCTGTTTGATTATTGCACTTCATTGTAACCAATAACTAGGAAAAAATCAAGCACTTGCAAATATTTTGCGCTGGACATTTTTCGACATGAGATATATATTAGATAAGTCAAAGAAAGGAGGCGGGATGCCGTGGAACAATTCAAAAACGAAGCCATGAACGCGGGACGGTATTTCCGCACCTTTTATCGCTGGCTTCTGGTGGCGACCTGCGTCGGTGCCATAAGCGGACTTGTCGGCTCGGCATTCCATCTGACCGTTGACTGGGTCACGGGAGTCAGAACGGAACGAAGCTGGCTCATATATCTCATGCCTGTCGGCGGCCTGGTCATTGCCGCAATTTATCGCCTTACAAAAATGGAGGGCGCAGGCACAAACGATGTTATCCAGTCAATCTATAAGGGGGACAAGGTGCCCACGCTCCTTATTCCCGTCATATTCGTTGCAACGGCAATAACCCACCTTGTCGGCGGCTCGGCAGGACGCGAAGGTGCGGCGCTTCAGATTGGCGGCGGCATAGGAAGCAAGGTCGGCAGACTGCTGGGTCTTGACGAAAAGGATATGCCCATCGTGACTCTCTGCGGCATGAGCGCGGTGTTCGCGGCACTGTTCGGAACTCCGCTGACGGCAACCATATTTGCCCTTGAAGTTATCTCTGTGGGAATTCTCCACTATTCCGCATTCATTCCCTGCCTTGTTGCATCTATGGTCGCATACGCGATTTCACGGCTTCTGGGCATTGCTCCCACACAGTTTGCGGTTACAATGGAGCCGCTAGATGTTATTATGATACTCAAGGTGCTCATTCTCGCGGTCGCATGCGCCGTGGTCAGCATTGTTTTCTGCGTTGCCGTTCATAAAACAGAGAAGCTGGCATCGGATAAGATTAAAAACATTTACCTGCGCGCAGCAGTCGGCGGCGTTGCGGTTGTTGCGCTTACACTGCTCGTCGGCTCCCACGCATATAACGGTGCTGGTACGGATGTGATAGAAAGCGTACTGATAAACGGCGAGTGCCCGAGCTGGGCATTTTTCTGGAAGATTGTTTTCACTGCCGTTACTATCGGATGCGGATTTAAGGGCGGCGAAATTGTGCCCACATTTTTCATCGGAGCATCGCTGGGCTGTGTTCTGGGTCCCGTGCTGGGCATGCCTGCCGAATTTGCCGCGGCGATTGCGCTTGTTGCCGTGTTCTGCGGTGCGGTGAACTGCCCCATAGCGTCTATTATCCTGAGCGTCGAAATGTTCGGCTCCTCCGAGCTTATCTACTTTGCCCTTGCCTGCGGCATATCCTATATGCTTTCGGGTTACTTCGGACTTTACAGCAGTCAGAAAATAGTGTACTCAAAAACCAGAGCGGAGTTTATAAACCGTTTTGCAAAATAAAATCAAAAACCGCGTCTTTTGGCGCGGTTTTCGTATTTACAAAGAGATAAAATTATATTAAAATTATTTAAGTAAAATAATTACGGGAGCTGTTTTTGATGGAAGAAAAATTCCTTGAGGTATACGACAAATTCAAGCTTGAGTTTTTCAGAAGAATATTTGAGCTTGTCCGCGAACGCGAAGGCTCGCTTTCTGCCATGGAGGCCTTTTCAATCGAGGTTATCCACGCACTGCATGAGCCGACCATCGGAGAGTTTGCGGAATTTCTCAA
Source organism: Oscillospiraceae bacterium (assembly GCA_045615725.1). Lineage (GTDB taxonomy): Bacteria > Bacillota > Clostridia > Oscillospirales > Oscillospiraceae > F23-B02. The sequence continues at coordinate 4,717 of JAZLFI010000148.1, read as the reverse complement.
TATCTCCCAGTCCAACGCAACATATAAGGTCAACAACCTGATTAAAAAAGGATATCTCATCAGGCAGAACTCGGAAGAGGACAGAAGAGAATATCACCTGGTACTGTCGGATAAATACTACGGTTATACCGACATAATGCGCAGCTATGTTGACACGGTTATGGACCGCATAAAGGACAGCTTCACTGCTGAAGAGCAGGAAGAGTTTACATCGGCTCTATCGCGCATCTCGGACGAGCTTATGCCCGAGACGGAAATGTTTAAAATCTAAAACAAATTATATATTTTGGAAAGGAAATGTACTATGAAATTTTCAAGCAAAATCGAAAAGTGCGGACTTTCTCCCATGCGTAAGTTTGCTCCCTATGCAAATGAAGCAAAAAAGCAGGGCAAGAAGCTCTACCACCTGAATATCGGCCAGCCCGATATCGAAACCCCCAAGGCATACTTTGAAGCAGTCAAAAACTTCAGCCAGCCCGTTCTTGAATATGCACCCTCCGACGGCGTTCCCGTAATGATTGACGCTATTGTTGACTACTACGGCAAAATCGGTGCACCCATCACCAACAAGCAGGTTCTCATGGCAACCGGCGGCTCCGAAGCTCTTGAGATTGCTCTTTCTGCAATCCTTGACGAGGGCGACGAGATTATTGTTCCCGAGCCCTTCTATCCTAACTACTCCACCTTCATCACTCTGACCGGTGCAACCGTTCGCCCCATTACCACCAAGCCCGAGGAGAACTACAAGTTTGCTATCCGCGAGCGCGTTGAGGCATGCATCAATGAGCATACCCGCGCAATCATGTTCACCAACCCCGGCAACCCCACCGGCACCATCCTCACCGAGCAAGAGCTCAAGCTCATGGCCGACATCGCAAAAGAGCACAACCTCTTCATCATCGGCGACGAAGTTTACCGTGAATTTGTATACGGCGGCGAGAAGCTTATGAGCCTTCTCCAGCTCGAGGGTTATGAAGAGAACGTTATCGTTGTCGACTCCGTTTCCAAGCGCTTCTCCGCATGCGGCGCACGTATCGGCTGCGTCATCACCAGAAACCAGGAGCTCTACAACCACATGATGAAGTGGTGCCAGGCACGTCTGTGCGCATCCACTCTCGACCAGGTTGCATCCGCAGCTCTCTACACCGTAGGTCCCGAGTATTTCGATGCAGTCCGCAAGGAATACAAGGAACGCCGCGACTGCCTCGTTGAAGGCCTGAAGAAGATTCCCGGCGTTGTCTACTCCGACCCCAAGGGTGCTTTCTATGTAATGGCAAAGCTTCCCGTTGACGATGCAGAAAAGCTCCAGATGTTCATGCTTCAGGAGTGGGACGACAACGGCGATACCCTCATGTTCACCCCCGCAGAGAGCTTCTACAAGACCCCCAACACTGGCGTCAATGAAATCCGTATGGCTTATGTCATCAACAAGGACGACATCAAGCGCTCCATGGAACTTCTTGCAAAGGGCATTGAAGCATATAACGCAAAGAATAAGTAATCGCATAAGAACAAAACGGACTTCCGAAAGGAAGTCCGTTTTTTATTTTATATAGTCTTTTAAGAATAAAATTGCTTCTTTGTATCCGTCAAAGCCGAGACCCATATAGGTCTTGACGCAGGCCATGCCCGCGTAAGAAATCTGACGGAAATCCTCACGGCTTTTTACATCGGAGATATGAACCTCAACTGCGGGAAGGCCGACGGCTTTCAGCGCATCTAAAATTGCAATGCTGGTGTGGGTATAAGCGGCGGGGTTAATGACAATGCCGTCAAACTTTTTATATGCGCTCTGGATTTTATCCACGATTGCACCCTCGTGGTTTGACTGGAAAAGCTCACATTCAATTCCGTTTTCGGTGCAGGTGTCCCAAATGAATTTTTTGAGGGCTTCGTAGCTTTGGGCACCGTAAATATCAGGCTCGCGGATGCCCAGCATGTTGATGTTGGGACCGTTGATTATAAGAAACTTCATTGTATTTCCTCCATGATTGCGGCGACGGTTTCGTCTATCGTGCCGTCGTTGCCGACAACGATATCTGCAAAGCATTCGTAGAATGGACGGCGAATCATATAGAGCAGATTGAGGTCACTGCTCATTGAGACGGGTCTGCCGTCGGTAGGCAAAAGTGCGGTGTCGCGCTTTATCCATACGATAGTGCCGTTCTGATGAAGAAGAGGATAGTTCTCTTTCCTTGTAACACAGCCGCCGCCCGTGGATATTATCACGCCTCCCAGTTTGCCCGCATCGGCAAGCACCTCAGTTTCTTTTTCGCGGAAATGCTCCTCGCCGAGTTTCTCGAAAATCTCGGGAATTTCCATTCCCGTGCGTGAGACAATTTCCGCGTCGGTGTCGATAACGCGGCGGTTAAGCTTCTCGCCGAGAATGTTTGAAACGGTGGTTTTTCCGCTTCCCGGCATGCCCACGATGACGATGTTCTGCATCTGCTTTTGCAGTACGTTTTCAATGCGCGAAATTTCGCTCTCGGGGATGGTGTCGCCCGTGAAATCCTCACAGCTTTTCTTTGCCTGAGCGACCAGCATATAAAGTCCGCAGGCATTGGGGATGCCAAGCTCTTCAGCCTGCAATAAAAGTGCGGTGTGTGCGGGATTATAAACGACATCCAGAACGCCTGAGCAGTTTTTGAATATGCTGAGGTCAACGCATTTTTCGCCGTTGTCGGGATACATGCCCACGGGAGTTGCGTTTACGATGATGTCCGCATCCGCGTGCTTTGCGATGTTTTCGTAGTTATTATCTCCGCTTCGGGAGATTGTTATTACTTCCTTTGCGCCCGAGTTTTCGAGCACTGCGCAGACGGTTACCGCCGCGCCGCCAGTTCCGAGGACGAGGCACTTTTTATCCGCAACGGAAATGCCGTTGTGCAAAAGCAAAGCTTCAAAGCCGAATGCGTCGGTGTTATCGCCAAAAAGGGTTCCGTCTTTTCTGCGGACAATGGTGTTGACACTGCCGACTTTTCGGGCGGTTTCGCTCAGCTCATCGCAGTAGGGGATGACGCTTTTTTTATAGGGAATGGTTACGTTGAGTCCGTCGAACTTGCCGCTTTTAAGAAACGCTTCCAGCTCTTCGGGCTCTTTTTCATAGAGCTTATACTCATAGCCTGCCAGCATGGAGTGAATCTGCGGGGAATAGCTGTGACCAAGCTTACGGCCTAAAAGTCCGCACTTTAAACTGCTCTGCATAATGCGGGTCTGGCGGTTTCGGCTGAGCTCGAAAAGAAGCGAATACAACCGCTTTGCGTCATCCTGCTTATCCGCGGGAAGCTTGGATGCAATATCCTCAAGCTTTGCGCTTTCGCGGCTCGGGTCAAAAACGGGAAGCCCGTTTTCCTGCTTATACTTTGCAATCTCCGCCGCAACATCCATACGCGCTGAAAAGAGCTTAATAAGCTCGTTATCTATTTTGTCTATCTCAAGTCTGAGCTCGTCGAGATTCATAGTTCATTTCTCCGTTCTAAGAGCGCATCGTAAACTGCGATGGCCGCTGCCGCTTCAACGCAGGGCAGTGCGCGGGGAACGATGCAGGGGTCGTGACGCCCTGCGATGCTGAGCTTTGTGTTTTCACACGTTTCAAGGTTAACGGTGTCCTGCTCTTTTGCGATTGAGGGGGTGGGCTTGAAAGCGGCGCGGAATATGAGGGGCATGCCGTTTGTGATGCCGCCTAAAATGCCGCCGCAGTTGTTGCTTGTGGTCACGACCTTGCCGTTAAGCATGGTAAATGGGTCGTTATTCTCACTGCCCCTGAGTAGGGCAGAGGAAAAGCCTGCCCCGAACTCGATACCCTTGACCGCGGGAATGCCGAACACAAGCTGAGCTATGCGGCTTTCCATGCCGTCGAACATGGCATTGCCTAAACCAACGGGCAGTCCGAGAACAGTGCACTCGATAATGCCGCCGACGGAGTCGCCCTCGGCTTTGGCATCGAGGATTGCCTGCTTCATTTTTTCTTCGTCGCCGCTTATTCCTGCAATTTCGCAAATGCGGCTTGTGACGGTGATGCCTTCTTTTTCGAGAAGCTGTAAGCACAGACCGCCGACTATGCAGAGAGGCGCGGTGAGTCTTCCCGAAAAATGTCCGCCGCCGCGCAGGTCTGCATTGCCGCCGAATTTTACTGCGGCGGTGTAGTCCACGTGACCGGGACGGGGCTTGAGCCTCAGTTCGGAATAGTCCTTTGAACGGGTATTTGTGTTTTTTATGACTGCGGTCACTCTGCCGCTGATTTTGCCGTCTGTAAGCCCCTCGGTGAATACGGGAATGTCGGGTTCTTTTCGGGCTGTGGAATATTCGCTTCTGCCCGGTGCGCGGCGTTCAAGAAAGCTTTGAAGAGCATCAATGTCAGGGGCAAAGCCCTCGGGCAGCCCCTCAATAGTCACACCGATTTCGGAGGAGTGGGACTCGCCAAAAATCGTGAAGCTTATATTTCCCTTGAAGCTTGAATTCATCATTTTATCTCCAGTTGTTCAAAGCTTTCCCAAAATGCGGGGAATGACTTTTGCGTACATTCGGGATTAATAACCGTGACGTTTTCTGTACAGATACATGCCGCCACCGCCGCCGACATAGCTATGCGGTGGTCATTATATGAGTCAACTTTTCCGCCCTTTAAGCCGCCGCCGAGGACAGTGAGTCCGTCGGGGTTTTCGGTGACACTGCCGCCGAGATTTTTAATGAGCTCGGCAGTTGCTTTAAGTCTGTC
>JAZLFI010000147.1:0-1452 GCA_045615725.1 Oscillospiraceae bacterium | reverse complement strand
AAAGCTTGGCCACAAGATTCAGATTGTCGGCGACGACCTGTTCGTAACCAACACCGAGCGCATCAAGAAGGGCATCGAGCTCGGCGCGGCAAACTCCGTTCTCATTAAGCTCAACCAGATCGGTACACTCACCGAGACCCTCGACGCAATCCAGATGGCACACCGCGCAGGCTATACTGCAGTTGTATCCCACCGATCCGGCGAAACCGAGGATACCACCATTGCAGATATCTCCGTTGCAGTCAACGCAGGTCAGATTAAGACCGGCGCACCCTCCCGCACCGACCGTGTCTGCAAGTACAATCAGCTTCTCCCCATCGAGGAAGAGCTCTTTGACGTTGCCCAGTATCCCGGCAAGGACGCATTCTTCTCCATTAAGTAAGATAACTTGTATTAAAAAGGCTTCCGAATTTTCGGAAGCCTTTTTTGTATATATATTGGAATTCTCGGCAAAAATAGAAATAACTCAAAGAAAAGGAGTAATTTCTATGGAAGAGAAAAATCCCAATAAAATGGAAAAATTCCTGGCAGGTAAGGGCTTCTACATAGTCCTTGCACTGTGTATGGTAGTAATCGGAATTTCAATCTGGAGTATTGCAAACCATTCTGTTACAAAGAATTTCGATATCGACTCAGGTGTAACTCTGGAAAATGACGGAGATACTGAAGCCGTTATGAACGAGGATGAAGAAGACCCGATTATCGAAGAAATGGACACCGAAAACGCCGACGAGGTCGGAGTATGGACTCAGGACGATGAGTGGACGGCACCCGAAACATGGGTGTGGCCCGTTGACGGCGAGGTAAGCCGCGAATACTCCGTTGACGCGCTCAAGTACGATGTGACCATGGCGGACTGGCGCACCCACGATGGACTGGATATTGCCGCTAAGCTCGGCACAGCCGTGTGTGCCGCGGCAGATGGCAAGGTTTCAGAGGTAAAAAAGGATGACCTTTACGGCACGACAGTCGTTATTGACCACGGAGCGGGCATGCAGACATCCTATTCAAACCTTGAAGATGCTCCGACCGTTGCAGTGGGGGACAGCGTCAAGGCAGGCGATACCATCGGTGCAGTTGGCTCAAGTGCAATCTGCGAGGTAAGTCAGGAGCCTCATGTCCATGTCGAGCTTATCAAGGACGGAAACAGTGTAAATCCCCAGAATTATCTGCAGGGATAAAATAAAAATAATAAAAAATCGAAAAATATGTTGACAAGTTGAGCTTCGTCTGCTAAAATTCGTATTGCTCTTTAAGAGATGGCGGCATAGCTCAGCTGGCTAGAGCACACGGTTCATACCCGTGGTGTCCCCGGTTCAAATCCAGGTGCCGCTACCAAAATAAAGGCGCAGCAATTTTTACTGCGCCTTTTATATGGCCCGTTGGTCAAGCGGTTAAGACACCGCCCTTTCACGGCGGTAACATGGGTTCGATTCCCGTACGGGTCACCAA
>JAZLFI010000146.1:0-1116 GCA_045615725.1 Oscillospiraceae bacterium | reverse complement strand
CCGGATAATGTTGCAAGAAGATTTGTTCCGGCATTTCCAAAAAATCCTCTGTTCTCGAAAAGAGCTCCAATTAAACTGTCTATATTTGTACCGAGAATTCCCGCGATACAGGCAGCTATTGCTCCCCAGAGCGGAACAATGCCGAAAGCAAACCCGAGAGCGGAAATCAGAATGGAGCCGGCAACGCAGGCAAGTTCTCCGGCGAGAGTAATTCCGCCGTTTTCTCCTGCCTTACATGGTTTCATGGTAGTTATCATGCGCGGTTTTGCGCCGACAACAACACCTATCTCGCTTGCGAGTGTGTCGGCAGTTGCAGTGGCAACCGAGCCGAGAAAGACTGCAGCGAATATAATTTCATTGGTAATGCCGAAGAGAATGCAGGAGATAATTGCTATGCCTACATTTGCGAAAGCATTTTTGTAACCGCGCTTGCCGCTTTTTTTCTGCGCTACACCCATCTCTTTTTTCTTTGCGTACTTAAATTTGGTAAATACCGAACCTATAATAAAGAATGCAAGGACAACAAAGAACCAAAGAAATCCTCCGGTGAATGCAATCAGAATCACGCCGAAAAGAATCAGGGAGAAAAGTCCGCTCATGTCGATGGTCTTTGCGCGGTAGGCAAAGTAGCCGAATGCGGCGCACAATAAAATGGCAAGCGCCAGCAGTCTGAAGTCAACAAGGAACTCGAGGTCCATGAAAAGAGTAATAGTCATCGCTACACCAAGGTAACTTATCATCGAACCGTCGTTTCTGCTGGTAAGAATGCTTCTAAGCATAAGAAGAACAATTTCTCCTAAGGCTCCAATTAACGGGTCGGTTTCTCCTATGTAAAGCATGGTAATTATCAGTGCTGCAGTAGATCCGATGCCGAAGAAGAGGATGTCATGCCCTGCTTTTCTGCATAAGACGCGCACCCCTTCGCCGGCAAGTATCATAACAAGCGGACCTATGAAGGCAAGAAGGGGGACAAATGATATTGCATAGAGAAGACCAAGGACTGCGAGGGAGATTGCAAAGTATCTGACCTTTGCAGCAAAATACATGAAGACAGCAAATAGTATCCCGAGTACGCCGGTTATAATCGGGCTGATATACGGCGATATACAAAGAAGA
>JAZLFI010000145.1:0-1144 GCA_045615725.1 Oscillospiraceae bacterium | reverse complement strand
ATACTCAACGGTGGGACCGACGGCAAGAGCTTCGGGACTTCCTGCTGACCTTCGCGCTGATTATCCCTACTGTGCTTACGGCGATTTGGATATCAAACCCGTTCTGCCGGAAGCATACGGCAAGAAAGCCGAAGGAGATACCTACGACAGAATTGTTGTCCGTATCTTTGAGATTGCACAGTCCATTGAAATCATCGAAGAGTGTCTTGCAAACATGCCTGAAGGTCCGGTTCTCTACGAAGAAAAGGTTGCAAAGATTTTAGCTCTATGCAAAAAAGCATCCGGCGAAGCAGTCGGACGCCATGAAGCGCCCCGCGGCGAGGCTCTGCATTATGTCGCAATGAATAAAGCAGATGCCCCGGTCTCATGGAAGGTAAAAGCATCTTCGTACAGTAACCTGCATGTGTGGCCTATCATCTTAAAAGGAATCCAGTTAGCAGATGTTCCGATAGTTGTTGCTTCAGTTGACCCGTGCCTCTCGTGTACCGACCGTGTGGCTGTAGCCTCTGACGACGGTCCGGTTAAGATTTTAACCAAGGAAGATTTGTCAAAGATGTCGTATCTTAAGACGCGGAGGATGATGGAATGAACGAGATTGTCTTAGCCGTTATCGGAACGGTTATCTTAACCGTTTGTTCCTTAATCGTCGGTCTTTCACTCGCAGGTCTTGACAGAATCATCTGCGCACGAATGCAGGCGCGTGTGGGTCCAAGGCTTCGTCAGCCGTTTATTGATATTGCAAAGCTCTTTACGAAGCAGAACATTGTGCCGAAAAACGCTGTGCCGATGCTCTTCAATCTGATGCCGGTCTTAGCTCTTGCCGCATCTATTGCGGTTCTCCTGTATCTTCCGTTCGGAAGCATTGCGCCTGTCTTAGGCGGTGCAGGAGATATGCTTCTTGTGCTGTATCTTCTTATCATCCCGTCGCTTTGTCTTGTTATCGGCGGATTTGCATCCGGCTCGCCGTATGCCACTGTCGGTGCCCAGCGTGAAATGGTTTCGATGATTGCATATGAACTGCCGCTCGCAGCAGTGGTGATTCTTATTGCATGGAGACTTTCTGCCGCAGGGGTCGCAGAACCGTTTTCTTTTGTTTCGCAGATGCAGACAAGTATCTGGGACGTCTGCGGTCCGTGCGGCATTG
>JAZLFI010000144.1:0-16759 GCA_045615725.1 Oscillospiraceae bacterium | reverse complement strand
TGCTTGCTCTCGACTGCTACCGCAAGCCCGAGGTCATGGCAGGCTTAGTGCGCAGTGCAATGGAGGCGGACTTCAGCTTTAATAAATCCGCAGAGGAATATGCGAGGCTCTATATATGTCTGCTTTAAAACGCAAGGTGCTCATCGGCGGCAAATACGACGAGCTCTGGTCTGCTGACTATAAACTCAAAATCACATACCGCAATCAGCAGGAGATAGCTGCCGTCTATGACGGCGGGTGGCACTGTGAGGAAAAACAGAGCGAGGATGTCGAAGCCTTTGTGCGCTCATCTGCTTACTTTGCCGAGAAGCTTTCTAAGCACGCTCCCGAGCTTTTGCGCGAGGTCTGCGGAAACGAAGTTAAAGAGTTCATTCCCGAAGAGCTTCTGCGCAGGCTTTTGGATGACTGCTCCCTGCCCCTTGACAGCGCGGTGAAAATACTTCTCGACTGCTTTGGGGAGAGCCTGAATAATCTTTCCGAAAAGGAATGGCTTAAAGAAATTCAACCCCGCACATACGCACTGACTGCGGTTTTAAAAAGCGCTCTGGATACAAGTTTTTTCGCAATTCACGATGCCTACGATGAAGCTTACCGCTTTCCTCTCGGCGCAGTTGAGGACGGAACGAAAGTGCGCTTTTCCGTTTTCTGCTCAAATGTAAACTCAGCCGAGATGGAAGTCTACGGCGATGATTACTGCACCTCAATCCCCATGGAACGCGAGGGCAAAATATTTACCTGCACATTCGCGTCCGATACTCCCGCGGCGCTGTGGTACCGCTTCAAGCTTGACGACAAGTGGCTCTGCCCCGACTTAAGCGGCAGTCGCGGTATCATATCCTCCATGCCCAACGCAGGCTTCCGCCTTACCGTCTACCGCCGCGGCTTTGAAACTCCCGACTGGTTCAAGGGGCGGGTAATGTATCAAATTTTCCCCGACCGCTTCGGCTTCACCGACGACAGCACATTCGCCCGCGGTATTGAATATCACCTCAGTCTCGGACAGACTCCCGATATGCACGAGAGCATCACGGAGCCCGTCAAATGGCAGCCGCGAAGCTTTGAAAAAGACTACGCACCCGACGATTTTTACGGCGGCAACCTCAAGGGTATAACCGAAAAGCTCCCCTATCTCAAGAAGCTGGGTGTGGGCGTAATCTACTTAAATCCAATCGTCGAAGCACGGTCGAATCACCGCTACGATACTTCCGATTACAGCCGCGTTGACCCCATTCTCGGCACAAACGAGGACTATACCGCGCTTTGCGAAAAGGCGGCTGAACTCGATATACGTATAATTAACGACGGCGTTTTCTCCCACACAGGCGCGGACAGCGTTTACTTTAACCGCAGAAGAAGCTATCCCGTGCGCGGTGCTTATCAGGGCGAGGAATCGCCCTATTACAAGTGGTATGACTTCCGCAGATTCCCCGACGACTACCGATGCTGGTGGAACTTTAAAGACCTACCCGAGGTAAACGAAAACGACGAAAGCTGGCAGGAATTTGTTGTCACGGGCAAAGACAGTGTGGTTAAAAGCTGGCTCAGAAAAGGAGCAAGCGGCTGGCGGCTTGATGTTGCCGACGAATTGCCCGACGGGGTTTTATCCTTAATCCGCGATTCAACAAAGGACGAAAAGCCAGATGCGCTCATCCTCGGCGAGGTATGGGAAGACGCTGTCACAAAGGAAAGCTACGGCAAACGCCGAAACTACGCCCTGGGCTATTCCCTTGACTCCGTTATGAACTATCCCCTGCGCAAAGCGCTTATCGACTTTGCTCAGGGCAGGATAAACGCATTTTCTCTCCGAGATTTCCTGCTGAGTCAGATGATGAACTATCCCGAGCCGCTTTATCTCTCCCTCATGAATCTGCTGGGCACTCACGACACTCCGCGCATAAACTCCGTGCTGAGCGTAAACGAGGATTTGCGCGGTGTTCCGAGAGAAAAACAGCTCGAAATGCTGGCAAGCGCACCCGACGGTACACAGCTTCAGATGCTCTGCGCGGTAATGCAGTACATTCTCCCCGGTGTTCCCTCTCTGTACTACGGCGACGAGGAAGCGCTCCGCGGCGGCACCGACCCCTTTAACCGTGCTCCCTTTGAGCCGAAGGAGGAAAAGCTTTTCACTTTCTACTCAAAGCTCGGCAAAATGAGAAATGAAAGCGAAGCCGTAAAATTCGGTACACTGGAGATTGAAACTCCCGATAAGGATGTAATCATTCTTAAAAGAATTTCCGAAAGCGATAAAATCACTTGCATCGTAAACCGTGTCAAGGCACCCTATTTCCACAATCGAAGCGATTTAACTCCGCTTATCTTCGGATACGCAGACGAGGTTCCCCCGCTTTCAGCGGAAATATATAAAGAAAACCCGAAGGCCTGAGCCTTCGGGTTTTCTTTGTGAAAGTTTAAAGAGAGGAGTATGAGAAAGGTAAGCATCTGTGCTGTCTTGTGTTTTACTGAATCTCGAGACGTCTTGCTGCGGGTACCTCGGGATTTTTCTTCGGCATACTGACACTCAGGATGCCGTCATTGTATGCCGCGGTAATCTGGTCTGTATCAATACCGGAAACATTGAAGCTGCGGCTGTAGGAGCCGTAGAAACGCTCGCGGCGGACAAAGTTTCTTTCCTTGTCCTCTTCGCTGTCCTCGCTGTTGCGCGAAGCGGTGATGGTCAGGCAGTCCTTATCGAGGTCAAGGCTGATATCTTCTTTCTTAAAGCCGGGAAGCTCGGCTTCGAGGACATAAGTTCCGTCCTTCTCGGTAATATCGGTACGGAATGCGTAAGCCTCATTATCATTCCAGAATCTGCGGCTCATATCCTCGAGCTCGCGGAAAGGATTGTAATTTGCAATTCTGCGGTAGTTATAAGGCATAATTTCGAACATAATAGTTACCTCCTATAATTAACACTGGCGCAAACTTTTGCGCTCCGTTTATGTTTCTTGTTTCTTGTTGTATATAAAATACCATGTAAATATTAACAAATATAGTATTTTATATGAATAAACTATGAATTTTAGCACTTGCAAGCTTAGAGTGCTAAAATTCTGCCGATAAAAATAACCGCCATACTATGAGTATGGCGGTTTGCAAAGCTGTTTATTCTTTTTTATCGTTATTATTGCATTTTTCGTTAAGTGCTTTGTGCTTAATAAGCACATAGGCAACGAGCGCCAGTGCGCCTGCCGCGATTGCAAGGCTTGTCCATACTATCGCATTGTTATAGTTGTTCGAAGTATTAACAACTCCGTCGGGGCTGAGACTTTCCGTGGGTTCGGGTGTCTCCTCTGCGGCATCGTCCACTGCCTCAGTTTCCTCGGGCGGCACATAAGCGGGCATACCCGTTGAGTCTAAAAGGTCGGACATCATTACCCAGCCTTCGTAATATATGGGCTCCGCGTTTCCGTCAAGACCTATATCAATCTTAACCTGACCCCAGGGCACATCGCCCGTGCGGGCAAAGGTCGCAGTAATGATGACGGGTAAGTCGTTTTCAACTATGATATACTCGCCGTCGACATTGCACTCGGGAGCTTCCCATACAATGACGTAGCCGTCACTGCTGCCGGTGAGATAAGTCTCGCCGTCTTTAATAAGGTTATCGGGGTTATCCCAAAGGTTTCCGGCAGGTTTTATGTCCGCAAATGCGGTGCAGGTAAGAACTACCGCAAGTATCAGCACTAAGACAATGCTCAGAATTTTTCTGTTCATCGAATGCCTCCTCTGTAATCGAGGGGATTATAGCATATAAAATTCCAAAAATAAAGGCGAATTTGTTAACAAAAAGAAACGGCACGGTAAAACCGTGCCGTTATGGTTTTTATTAAAGCACCTTTGCCAAAAAGTCCTGAAGGCGCTCGCTCTTGGGATTTTCGAAAATCTCCTGAGGTGTGCCCTCTTCAACAAGCTTGCCGTCTGCCATGAAGATTACGCGGTCGCCAACCTCGCGGGCAAAGCCCATTTCGTGGGTGACAACGACCATGGTCATGCCTTCGTTTGCAAGCTCCTTCATAACGTCCAGAACTTCGCCGACCATTTCGGGGTCGAGAGCGGAGGTGGGCTCGTCAAAGAGCATAACGTCGGGTTCCATGCACAACGCGCGGACTATTGCGATACGCTGCTTCTGACCGCCTGAAAGCTGGCTGGGATAAGCATCGGCGCGATCGCCGAGACCGACACGCCCGAGAAGCTCCATGGCTTTCTTCTCTGCGTCTTCCTTGCTCTTTCCCAGAAGCTTCATGGGCGCTATGGTCATATTCTTCAGAAGCGTCATATGGGGGAAGAGATTGAAGTGCTGGAAAACCATGCCCATCTTCTGACGGTGCAGGTTAATATTACACTTGGGGTCGGTTATGTCCGTTCCCTCAAAGGTAATCTTGCCGCCTGTGGGCAGTTCGAGAAGATTGAGGCAGCGCAGGAAGGTGCTCTTACCTGAGCCGGAGGGGCCGATTACAACAACGACCTCGCCCTTGTGGATATCGGTGGTGATGCCGTCAAGAGCCTTTATCTTGCCGCCTTTAAAATGCTTCTGCAGGTCTTCGACCTTAATAAGAACATCAGTGGTCACTGTTGCGCAGCCTCCTTTCAAGCTTGCCTACAAGCCAGGTGAAGAACAGTACGAGGACAAGGTAAATGAGTGCAACTGCAATCAGCGGCATGAAAGGTGAATAGGTAACGCCGCGGATAATGTCGCCCGCCTTGGTAAGGTCAACAACCGCAACGTAGCCTGCTACGGAGGTTTCCTTAAGGAGAACGATGAACTCGTTTGCCAGAGTGGGCAGTACATCTTTAAGTACCTGAGGAACTACGATGTATCGCATGGTCTGGACATAGTTGAAGCCCAGAGAACGACCTGCCTCAAACTGTCCGTTATCGGTGGCCATGATGCCGCCGCGGATAATCTCGGCAACATAAGCGCCGGAGTTAATGCCGAATGCCAGCATCGCTATTGCAACGCCGTTCTTGCTTGATGCGAAAATTATGTAGTAGGTGATAAGAAGCTGGACGACAACAGGGGTGCCGCGGATTATGGTAAGGTAAACCTGGCATATTGCATTGCCCAGTCCAAGCAGGCTTTTGCCCAGTCCCGGGCGCATGTCCTCTTTGTTCTTGTCCCACGTTGCGCGGACCATTGCGATAACAATGCCGATTACAATGCCCAGCAGGCACGCGACGAGGGTAATTTTAAGAGTTGTAACAAGGCCGTCGGTGAGATATCTCCAACGTTCCTTCTCGATAAAGTTGAGTATAAACTGCGCCTTAATTCCGGCGAACCATTCACTCAAAGGAATCTCTCCTCTCTATACGCAAAAATGCGGGACTGCTAAAAGTCCCGCTTTTTGCTGTAAAATTACAAGTTAAAATCAGTCAGCAGCAATGTACTTGTCGAGGATTGCCTGTACAGTGCCGTCAGCAATGAGCTCTTCGAGAGCTGCATTAACTTCTGCGGTGAGCTCGGAGTCCTTTGCAAAGCCCATTGCGTAATCTTCTTCTGCATATGCAGTGTCGAGGATTGCGAGGCCTTCATTTGCTTCAACAAATGCCTTTGCAGGGTTGTTGTCGATGATGACGCAGTCAATCTTGCCGGACATGAGAGCTGCAACAGCGTCAGCGCCCTTGTTGAATTCCTGAACGTGGTCAGAGCCGTAGTCGTCGGTGCAGTAGATGTCGCCGGTGGTTGCGATCTGAACGCCGATCTGAACGTCGTCGCCTGCTTCAATCTTTGCGGCAATGTCGTCAACAGTCTTGATGTCAGAGCCTTCGGGAACGATAACTGCCTGGATGCCGGTTGCATAGCTGGTGGAGAAGTCAACAGTCTGCATACGCTCTTCGGTAACGGTCAGACCTGCCATAGCGAAGTCAGCCTTGCCTGCTGCAACTGCGGGGATGATGGAGTTGAAGTCCATGTCATCGATCTGGAGCTCATAGCCGAGCTTGTCGCAGATTGCCTGAGCGATTTCAGCGTCAACGCCGACGATTGCGTCGCCGTCATAGTACTCGTAGGGAGGGAACTCTGCGTTGGTTGCCATAACGAGAACCTTTGCGGAGTCGTCTGCGGGTTCGTCTGCTGCGTCGTTGCTTGCTGCGCATGCGCAGAGAGCAAATACCATCATGAGTGCGAGCAGAAGTGCTACATACTTTTTCATTTTATTTACCTCTTTTTTAGAATTTACTGTTTTTTGTTTGCTTTGGATGTTGAGATAATAGCATTTTTATTCATCCATGTCAACTGTTTTATCGAAAAATATTCGCTATTATTCAAATAATCTCAGCAAATTAATGAATAATATTCATTTTTATGCGAATATTCACTTGATTTTACATAAATGAATAAGGCTGAACAGCAAAAATACAGCAAGATTTACCGCGACTATGCTTGCTCCCGTGGGAAGCTCGAGGGCATATGAGAAGACCATGCCCAGCACAAAGCACACGACGGAGATTATTGCGGAGCACAGCACAACGGACTTAAAGCTCTTGCAAAGGCGCATTGAGCTGAGTGCTGGGAAGATGATAAGGCTCGAAATCAGCAGTGCGCCCATCATGCGCATGCCGAGAACGACGGTGACTGCCGTCAGCACCGCTATGACGGTGTTATATCTTTCCGCCCTGGTGCCCGTTGCTCTGGCAAAGCTTTCGTCAAAGGTGACAGCGAAAATCCTCGGATACAGCAGAACGAACATTAAAAGCACAATAACCGACAGCACAGCGCTGAGCACCGCATCTGTTTTGCTCAGGGAAAGGACACTGCCGAACATATAGTTTGAAACGTCGGTGTTCATGCCCGTGGTCATTGAAATGACGATAACGCCGATCGCAAGGGCACTGCTTGATATGAGTGCGATTGCCGCGTCGCCCTTAATTTTGCTGTTCTGGCTTATGCGCAGAAGCAGGAATGCCGCGACCACGACTACGGGAACGGCGATAATAAGGGGTGCCACATTCAGCGCCGCCGCTATTGCCAGTGCACCGAAGCCCACGTGGGAAAGTCCGTCGCCGATCATGGAATAGCGCTTGAGCACTAAGGAAACGCCGAGAAGTGATGCGCAGAGGGATACGAGAATGCCCACTATCAGCGCGCGGGACATGAAGTGGTAAGATAACATTTCACTTAGTATCATGCTCTGCCACCTCCTACGAAGCGACGGGCAAGGTCCGATTCGCGATATTCTGCCGCAGTTCCGAAAAACAGCTGGCTGTGACCTAGGTGCAGAATATGGGTTGCGTATCGGACAGCCTCGTGAATATCGTGGGAAACCATGATAACGGTTGTATTGTCGCAGAGGTTAATGAGCTTTATGAGATTGTACATCTCGTTGGTGGCAACGGGGTCGAGTCCCGTCACAGGCTCGTCAAGAAGCAGAAGCTTCTTCGTTGCGCACATAGCACGGGCAAGCAGAACTCTCTGCTGCTGACCGCCCGAAAGCTCCATATAGCACTTGTCCTTTAAGTCCTCAATGCCGAGGCGCTCCATATTTGCCACTGCCGCGGCTTTGTCGTCGGCGCTGAAAAAGAGCTTCTTTCCCATGCCGTTAATTCTGCCCGAGAGCACGACCTCGAAAACGCTTGCGGGGAAATCGCGCTGAATCTGTGTCTGCTGAGGAAGATAGCCTATCTCCGTCTGCTTAAGTCCGTCGCCGAACACAACCTCGCCCGTTGTGGCAGTCTTTAGTCCTAAAAGTCCTTTCATAAGGGTGGACTTGCCCGAGCCGTTTTCGCCCACTATGCAGAGGTACGAGCCCGCCTCGATTGAGAAGTTTATATCGCTTAGAACAGTTTCGCCGTCATAGGCGAAGCTTAAATTTTTACAGCTTATCTGTGCCATCAGGATAATGCCTCCTTCAGGGAAATGAGATTTTGCCGCATGAGGCTGAGATAGCTCTCCCCTGCCTCAAACTGCTCGGCGGTCAGGTTATGCACCGAATAAAACGGGAGCTTTTCGCACCCCGTGTCCTCGCAGATAACGTCCGCCATTTTCTGATTGGAAAACTCCATATACAGCACTGCGCTGAGCTTTTCCTCGCGCACCTTGTCGATTAAAAACGCCACCGTCTTTGCCGAGGGTTCGGTTTCGGACGCACAGCCCGGGAATGCGGCATAGTATTCAAGTCCGTATTCCTTTGTAAAATAGCGCATGGGGAAGCGGTCAGCAAACACGAGAGTCTTAGTTCTTGCACCATTCACGACCTGGCAAAACTCAGCGTCAAGCTCCATGAGCTGAGCCGAATATCCCTCCAGCTTTGCGGAATAAAGCTCCGCGTTATTAGGGTCAATGTTGCAGAGCTCCCTGCATATGGCCTCGGATATGAGCTTTGCGTTTACGGGCGATGTCCATACGTGCTCGTCGAGCTCCTCTTCCTCGCCCTCTTCTTCCTCTTCACCGCGGACATACATGCCCTCCTGCACCTGCTCTGCAACAGCTTCAACGCAGTCCATCATGTAGAGGATATTTTCACAGCCCGATGCAAGCTCCTCAACCCATTCCTCGCTCTCGCCGCCGTTGCAGATAAAGAGGTCCGCGTTCTGAATACGGATTACGTCCTTGGGCGTGGGCTCGTAGGAGTGCACCTCACTGCCGGGCTTTATTAATAATGTAAGCTCCGCCCTGTCGCCTGCTATCTCGCGGGCAAAGTCGTAGGCGGGAAAGCTTGTGCAGACAATCTGAACTTTTCCGCTGTCTGCGTTTTCTGCTTCTTCATTACCGCAGGCGCACAGCGAAAGCGCACAGACAAGGCACAGCAAAACCGAAACAAATTTTTTCATTTTGCCCTCCTTGCGCAGTCGGCGCATCTTCCGTAAAGCATACTCAGGCTGTCGTCAATGACAAAGCCCGTGCTTTTCGTAAGCTCATCCTGAGCATCATGGTCAAGGTGTATGAGAAGTCCGCAGTCCACGCACTTTATGTGCAGGTGCTCGGAACAGCAGTGGGTGCCCGCAAGCTGATAAACCGCCTTGCTCGTTCCTTCGCGGGTGAAACGGCGGAGAGTTCCCTCCTCCTCAAGCTTCTTCACAAGGCGATACACCGTGCTCTTGCCCGGTGCATCCTCGCCGAGGGAAGCCATAAGCTCATCTATTGTAAACTGCGCGTCCGCATTCTCCTCGAAAACCGAGAGCACCGCGGAACGCTGTTTTGTATTGTAGGTTGCTTTCATATTCTCCTCCAATTTGAGAAAAATTCCCGAATTGCTCAGTAATCATACAATACATATATAATAATGTCAAGAAAAAAGCACCGCCAATGGCGGTGCTTTTTCATATTTTAATATTCAGTTGAGCAGTATTCCCGCGGCAGTACCGACTATTGTCGCCTCGTCAACGGTGACGAACTCATAGCGTCTGCCCATGATTTCCTCGGCATAAACCGCCATGCAGTCCTCAAGATATGGGCGGAAAAGTCTGCTTTTCTTAAACAGAGAGCCGTCAACGGCTATGCAGGCGGGCTTATTAATGCCGTCGCCCGTCAGCATCATAATTGCGCAGAGAGTGCAGGCAACGCATCGGGCAGAGCGCTCGAAAATCTCGTCAATGATGTAAACCATATTGACCGCATCCTCGCCGATGATGCCCTTGGGAAGCTTACCGCTTCCCCACTTGTCGGCGATGGGCGTTTCAAAGAACTTCATCTCTTCGACAAACTCCTTTGCCTTTTCCGAGAACACGCCCTCTCTTGCGGCGGCTTTGAGTGCATAGAAGCAAATCTCGCCCAGATATCGTCCCGACATCATTTTTTCGCTTGTGCCGTGACCCGTATCGGGCAGGTTTTCGTCCATTTCTCTGTCAAAATCGCCCTGCGGAAAACCGCAGTAGTAGCCCGACTCAAGGTTTATGAGCATTTTCTCCCCGCCCGTAAAGCCCATTTTTTCAATGCGGTTTTCGGGAAGCATACAGCAGGAGTTTGCGCCTGTTCCGACAACGAGGCCGATAAAGCCGTCGTATCTGCTCTTTTTCAGCGGTGCGCTTCCGCCGAAGAGGGTTGCGGGAGTGTCGTTAATGACAATGATTTTCTTCTCGGGAACACCGAGGCGCTTAAGCTCGGCTATGAGGTCTGCGCCAAGAAGCTTGCCCTCTGCGTTGCGGATGTCCACCTGCTTTGTGATGCCGATGACGCGTCCGTCCTTTTCGGGGGTTATCTCTGCGGCATAGGAGAAGGAAAAGCCTATTGCCTCGGCCTCATCCATAAGCGGCAGAACGCTCTGTGCGGTATCGGAGATAAAGTCCGTCCAGTCGGCAGGCTCATGCAGACCCGGCATATCATGCTTTTCAAGCTTTTCGATAACCGCGCCCTCCTTAGTAAAGGATACCAGCGCCGTTCTGAAATTGGTACCGCCTGCGTCGATAACCGCAACCTTACGGTTTCTGGGAACGTCCGTTTCTCCGCGCAGGTACGTAGGTATCATGGGCATGGTTTCAAGCTTTTCTTTCAGCCCCTGCTCCATTTCGGCATAGATTGCCTTTGTGCATACGTCAAGGTCTATGCGGTTGGCGCACATGCCGTGGCGCTCCATAAATTCTGCTGCTTTTATCATACTATCTTCTCCCGAAAAAAATCGGCGGCAGTGCCGCCGATTTCTGGTTTTGCAAATTATTTCTTTACGCTTTCCATAACGCCCGCGGCAAGACCGGCAATGCCCTGAATCTCGCTGGGGATGATAATCTTTGTGGAAGCGCCGTTTGCGGCGGCGGCAAATGCCTCAAGAGCCTTAATCTTGAGAACGCCCTCGCCGGGTGCTGCCTCGTTAATCATGCGGATACCTTCTGCGGTAGCGGTCTGAACCTTGAGGATTGCTTCGGCTTCGCCTTCTGCCTCAAGAATCTGCTGCTGCTTCTTTGCGTCTGCGCGCAGAATTGCGGATTCCTTCTCGCCTTCTGCTTCGAGGATTGCGGCGCGCTTCTCGCCTTCTGCGCGGAGGATAGCCTCACGGCGTTCACGCTCTGCCTTCATCTGCTTCTCCATTGCGGACTGGATTTCCTTGGGAGGCAGAATGTTCTTCAGCTCAACGCGGTTAACCTTGATGCCCCAGGGGTCGGTGGCTTCGTCAAGTATGGAGCGCATCTTGCTGTTGATATGGTCACGGCTGGTCAGGCACTGGTCAAGCTCAAGATCGCCGATGATGTTACGCAGGGTGGTTGCGGAAAGGTTTTCGATTGCAACCATGGGATACTCGATGCCGTAGGTGTAAAGCTTGGGGTCGGTAATCTGGAAGTAGATTACGGTATCAATCTGCATGGTGACGTTATCCTTGGTGATAACGGGCTGGGGCGGGAAGTCCGCAACCTGCTCTTTAAGGGAAACCTTCTTTGCGATTCTCTCAATAAAGGGAACTTTTACGTGGATACCCACATCCCATGTCTGCTGGTATTTGCCCAGACGTTCGATGACGTATGCCTTGCTCTGCTCAACAATTCTGATGTTGAATACAATAACAAGTATCAGAAGTGCCAGTAAAATCAGTAAAAACATATTTTCCTCCTTTTATTTCTGAACTGCTGTTTCTTCAGCTTTGCTTACAATAAGTTTGACGCCCTCAATTCTCAGGGCGGTGACAAGCTCATCTTTTTCGATAATCTCGTCGTCCTCGCTTCTTGCGGTCCATGTCTTGCCGTCAACGTAAACGGCGCCCGTACCCTCGATGTTGTTAATGGTTTCGGTAACGCGGCATTCCTTGCCGATTGCCATGTCCGCATTGGTGGGCTGAACCTTGCCGTTAACGTATTTTTTCACGAGAGGTCTGGTAAAATACAGTGCCGCCGCAGACACAACAAGAAATACAACAATCTGGAGCCATATCTGCGCCCTAAGCATTGCACATATCATTGCCGCCAGCGAACCTACCGCGAACCAGATAGATGCAAGTCCAACGGTAACAGCTTCGACAACAAGGAAAACGACCATTGCGATAATCCAGAACGCCGTCGCCGAAATGGAACCGAAAAACATAGTATCAACCTCCTTTTTACTGATTTTATTTTATCACATTTTTAACGAATATCAATAGGAAACTGTTTCAGTGCATGGTAATGTACAATAATTTTTCAATTTAAAGCTTTACATACGCAGAGTATTGTTGTACAATATGACTAACCATTGATCACAATCAGCAGGAGGATTATTGATAAATGAACAAACTAAACCGCAAACCTCGCAACGAACAGCTTTACAAGGCAATACTATCCCTTGAGAGCATAGAGGAATGCATGAACTTCTTCGACGACCTGTGCACCGTTTCCGAGCTTCAGGCAATGGAACAGCGCTATCAGGTTGCAGTATGCTTAAGCAATGGCATGATTTACAACGATATTCTGGCTGAAACAGGCGCATCCAGCGCAACCATCAGCCGCGTAAACCGCTCTCTGCAGTACGGCAAGGACGGATACGAGGTCGTATTCAACCGTCTGAAAGAGCAGGAAGAGAACAAGTAATAATATGAACTTATCATACGGCCCGCTGGCATTCTGGTACGACCAGCTGACTCTGGACGTACCCTATGAAGCGTTTGTTGATTTTTATGAAAATGAGTTCTCGAAGGCAGGCGGCAAGACTAAGACCGTTCTTGACCTCTGCTGCGGCACGGGAACACTGACATGGATGATGGCTCAGCGCGGGTATGAGATGATAGCGGCAGACGCTTCAAGCGATATGCTGCTTCAAGCTGCAGGCAAAGCGGCGGATGTTTCGATTCCGCCGCTGTTCCTATGTCAGGAAGCGGCTGAGCTCGACCTCTACGGCACGGTTGATGCCGCGGTCTGCTCTCTCGACGGCATGGACTATATCCCGCCCGAGGATATCCCCGAGGTTTTCCGCAGACTCAATCTCTTTGTCCGCCCCGACGGTCTTGTCATTTTTGACATCCGCCTGCCCGGATGGTTCAGATCCATTGACGGCGAGGTTTTCGTTGATGAAACCGAGGATATGCTATGCCTCTGGCGTGCAGATTTTGACGATGAGGAAAATTGCATGTGCTACGGCATGGATATTTTCTCAAAACAGGGCAAGCTATGGAGAAGAGAAACTGAGGAGCACATTGAATACGCCCACGACCCCATGTGGCTCAAGTCCCTCATGGAGAACGCAGGCTTTTACGATGTCCGTCTCTGCTCCGACTGTCCGCAGGGCGATGACGGCAGAATGTTCATCGTTGCAAAAAGAAACAGCATTTACTGAGGAAGTACACTATGGATAGAATTTTAAGAGCAACCGCCGCTGAAGGCTTTGTAAAGATGTCCGCAATTTCCGCAAAGGAAACCGTTCAGCGCGCAAGAGATATTCACCATCTCACCCCCACCACCGCCGCGGCACTGGGACGCACCCTCTGCGGCACGTCTATGCTGGGCAACCTTCTCAAGGAAGAAAAAGGCAGTCTTACCATGCGCATTGACGGCGGCGGACCTATCGGCGGAATTGTGGCTGTATCAGACTCCGAGGGCTATGTCCGCGGCTATGTGGGCAACCCCAAGGTAAATCTCCCTCTGCGTGAGGACGGAAAGCTCAACGTGGGCGGTGCCGTGGGTACAGACGGCATGCTCACCGTCAGCCGCGATATCGGTCTCAAGGAACCCTATATCGGTTCCGTCGAGCTCGTTTCGGGTGAAATCGGCGACGACCTGACCCGCTACATGCTGGAAAGCGAGCAGATTCCCGCGTCATGCGGACTGGGCGTTTTGGTTGACGTGGATTACAGTATCAAGGCCGCAGGCGGATTTATCGTTCAGCTCATGCCGGGTGCACCCGAGGAATATATCGACATTCTTGAGAATAATATTTTCTTAATGGATCAGCTTACCACCATTCTCGCCGAGGACGGTCTTGAGGAAGTTTTCGCTCAGGTGCTCAAAGGCCTTGAATATCATATTGTTGATGAGAACGAAGTGGGTTACCGCTGTTACTGCAGTCGCGAAAAGGTTTCAGATGCTATTCTTAGCGTGGGCGCAGATGCTATTCAGGAAATGATTGACGACGGAAAGAATATCGAAGTGAGCTGTCAGTTCTGCGATAATGTTTACAGTTTTTCCGCTGAGGAGCTTGCAGAGCTAATTGATAAGGGCGAAAAAAACACCGTAAATTAAAATTAATTGTTGACAACTGGCAAAAGCTTTAGTATAATGAACAAGCTGTTGACGTGGGAGCTTAGCTCAGCTGGTTAGAGCACCTGCCTTACAAGCAGGCGGTCATTGGTTCGAGTCCAATAGTTCCCACCACAACTTGCCTCTGTAGCTCAGTAGGTAGAGCAGCGGATTGAAAATCCGCGTGTCGTTGGTTCAACTCCGACCGGAGGCACCACCCGACTTTTAAGTCGGGTCTTTACGCGGGCATAGCTCATCCGGTAGAGCGCCACCTTGCCAAGGTGGAGGTAGCGAGTTCGAGTCTCGTTGCCCGCTCCATAAATAGTTTGCAGGCTCTTAAAAAAGCCTGCAAACTTATATGGCGTCATAGCCAAGTGGTAAGGCAGCGGACTGCAAATCCGCGATTCCCCGGTTCAAATCCGGGTGACGCCTCCAAAAAATGAAACGAGACACTTTTGTGTCTCGTTTTTATTTTTTGGAGGCAAGTACATTAAAACGGTTCTCCTCAAGGAGAACCGTTTCTCAGTTTTTCCAGCAAATCATATGTGGCGCAAAGTTCGCCGTTTATGCCGCAGCCCATTTCAATATGGGGCTTGTGCTTTCCGTGCCAGTCACTGCCGCCCGTTACGCAAAAGCCGTACTTTTCTGCAAGGGCTTCGTATGCCGCGACCTCCTCAGGAGAATAGCCCGAGTATCTGCACTCAACGCCCGACACTCCCGCCGCCTTTGCGCGGGTGAAAAGCTCGTTGAGTCCATTTTCGTCCATTCGGTACTGCCTCGGGTGGGCGATAACCGCCCTGCCACCTGCGGAGCGAATTTTCTCCACCGCTTCCTCAATGGTGAGAAAGCTTCGGCGGATATAGTATTTCTGACCGGGGTCAATATATCGGGTGAAGGCATCCTGCACGTTCTCGGCAAGTCCTGCCCTTACAAGGCACAGCGCAAAGTGAGGTCTGCCGATAATGGAGCCGGGGTGCTCTTCGTGGAGTCTTTCAAGGTCAATATCTATGCCATCTTCCGCCATGATTTTGGTCATTTTTTCGTTGCGTGCGTTTCTGTCCTCGACTATCCAGTCGAGGGTCTTTTTGAGCTCCGCATTATCGGGGTCAACGTCATAGCCCAGCATATGGACTTCCCTGCCGTACCAGCCGCAGCCGAGCTCAAGTCCTGCCACGACCTCAATGCCAAGCTTTTCGCCCTCTGCCTGAGCGCGTTTGACTCCGTTTGTGGTGTCATGGTCGGTTATGGCGATGGCGCAGATGTCGTGCTCCTTCGCGTATCTGACTGCACCCTCGGGAGTTTCCGAGCCGTCGGAAATGTTGGTGTGGATGTGAAGGTCAATTCTCCTCATCTTATCACTTCCATCATTTTTTCAGCCTCGGCATATATCTTTTCAGCATCCTCGCCGATGTAAAATTCGCCGTTTTCGTACAGCACCTTGCCGTTTACCATGGTAAGGCGCACATTTTCCTTAGAGCCTGCATAGACAATGTTCTTGCTGATATTGTTTATGGGCCTCATATTCGGGCGACTCAGATTAATGACAACAAGGTCTGCTTTCTTGCCCTCGGCAATGCAGTCGCAGTCGTTAAGTCCCATGGCTCTTGCGCCGCCGACACATGCCATTTTCAGGACTTCATCCGCATCGCAGGCGGATGCATCATTCTGCGCGTATTTCTGAAGTGCGGTCACAAGGTACATCTCGCGGAACATATCAAGAGCGTTATTCGAGCCTGCGCCGTCAGTGCCGATTGCCATGCCGATGCCCTCATCGAGGAAATGGCAGACGGGTGCGATACCGCTTGCAAGCTTCAGATTTGATGCGGGGTTGAGCACCGCCCAAAGCTTACGGCGTTTGAATATTTCAATATCCTCGTCGCTCATCCATACGCAGTGGAAGCCGCCGCCGCCGTAATCGTACATGCCCATTTTCTCCATGAGCACGGCAGGCGTTACTCCGTAGCGCTCGATACAGCCATCCACCTCGGCTTTGGTTTCCGCAAGGTGGACGAACATAGGCGCTTTGTATTTCTGAATGAGTCCTGCGATATACTCCATGCGTTCCATGCTCGTGGTGTACTCCGCGTGGAAACCAAGCTGATAGGAGATAAGCTCGCCGCAGTCGTTATACTTAATATACTCCCGCTCGATATTGGTGATGTCCTTGTCGAAGTTATTCATGGAACTGCAGATTACCGTGCGGTAGCCGCAGTCGATATTTGCTTTGACATAGGCATCGTTATGCATGTACATATCAAAGGAGCTCGTGATGCCGCTGGTGAGATACTCCATAACAGCAAGCTTGGTCATAACGTAGAGCATATCGGGGCTGAGCTTTGCCTCGTTTGGCCATACCTTTTCGGAAAGCCACTTATCAAGAGGCATATCGTCTGCAAGTGAGCGGAGGAAGGTCATAGCGGAATGAGTATGGGCATTCTTAAATCCGGGCATGAGCAAATCGCCCTTGAGGTCAATTTCTCTCTCAAAGGCAGGGGCATCTTCCATTTTCTTTCCGACGTAGCAGATATTGCCGCCCTTAACCCACACTTCGTCGTCGGTGATTTCGGTGCCGTTTACGAAGCTTAAAACTTTTCCGTTATAAAACCTTATCATTCGTATCTTCCTTTATTATTCCCAGAAGTTCTTGCCGCCTAATTTATTGACGAGCTTCTGTCTCAAATCCAGCATTGCGGTG
>JAZLFI010000143.1:0-2019 GCA_045615725.1 Oscillospiraceae bacterium | reverse complement strand
CAACGCTCATAAACATTCTCGGTACGGTGCTTTGCATATCCGCATCATATATTGTCGGACGCACATCGAAAAACCTTACATTTGACAAGGTTTTTGAGAAGTACCCCAAGCTTGAAAAGTATTTTTTCAATGCGGACAAGTATAAGTTTTTAACTTGCTATGTTGTCCATTCACTGCATCTTCCCACCGAGCCGCAGGGTGTTCTGTTCGGACTTCTGCGCACACCGTATCCCACCTATATCGCAGCTTCGCTTATAGCTCTTTTCCCGAGCATGATGTGCTATACCGTGGCAGGCGCTGTGTGGAATCTTAAAAACCCGCTTCTGTGGCTGTTCCTCGGACTTGATGTTATCGTTGTAATAACGGGACTTTGGATAGGCAGGAAAAAAATACTCAGTAAATAAAGAAAATCCATCTCTTAAAGAGATGGATTTTGACATTTTAGAAGACTTTTTGTAAACACGATGTCGACACCGCCCATGCTGATTATATCCCCCGCAAAAAGGCGCTCCATGTGTTCAATGCGCTTGCCGTTGAGGAAAGTGCCGTTGGTGGAATTAAGGTCTGAAATATAATAGTGGGTGTCTATGTACTGGATTTTAAAGTGCTGGCGGGATACCTTGGGAAGACGGTAGCGGAAGTCGCATTCATCGCTGCGTCCGAATATCCATTCGGTCTGTCCGTCCTCATCGGGGCTGTCGATTGTCTGGTTAACGGTTGTCTCGTGCGGATTCTGGAATACTTCAAGCCAATCTCTGAATTTTTCTCCTGCCATAATCTCACCGTCCTTGTAATCATTATTATTGTACTGATTATATCACGAAAATATGCGGTCTTCAAGAGGATAGCTTGACGAAAGCTGTCGAGAGATATTATACTTATAAAAAACAACACGGAGGAAGCTCTATGTACACTGTTAAGTTTATAAAAATCAGCCCCGATGCACACGTGCCCCAGAAAGCACACCCCGACGATGCGGGCTTTGACCTTTATGCATCCGAGGATGTTACCCTCAAGCCCCATGGCTACGGCTTCGTGCCCACGGGAATCTGCATGGAGCTCCCCGAAAATACCGAGGGACAGGTAAGACCGAGAAGCGGACTTGCCGCAAAGCACGGCGTTACCGTTCTCAATTCTCCCGGCACAATAGATGCGGGCTACCGCGGCGAGGTCAAGGTAATCCTTATTAACCACGGCGAGGAAGCCTTTGAAATAACCAAGGGTATGCGCATAGCTCAGCTTATGGTCAAGCCCGTTTTCGACTCCGAATTTGTTGAAGTTGAGGCGCTTGACGATACCGACCGCGGTGCAGGCGGCTTCGGCTCATCGGGTGTAAAATGAACAAAAACGAAAGTGAGGAAATCCGTTGGATTTCCTCACTTTTTTGCGCTTATTTATTGTATCCGTTGGGGTTCTTGGTCTGCCAGTTCCATGTGTCACGGCACATGTCCTCAATGTCTTTGAAGGCCTTCCAGCCGAGGACTTTTGCGCTCTTTTCGGGGGAGCAGTAGCAGACGGCAAGGTCACCGGCACGGCGGGGTGCGATGCGATAGGGGACCTTGACGTTGTTTGCCTTTTCGAAGGCGTGGACAACCTCGAGAACGCTGCAGCCTCTGCCCGTGCCGAGATTGAAAACGGATTCGCCCTTGTGTTCTTCCATGTAAGATATTGCGGCAACATGGCCCTTTGCAAGGTCGACAACGTGGATGTAGTCGCGGATGCCCGTGCCGTCGGGTGTGTCGTAGTCGTCGCCGAATACGTTCAGATATTCGCGGCGGCCGATTGCTGTCTGGGAGATAAAGGGCATAAGGTTATTCGGGATGCCCTTGGGATCCTCGCCGATGAGCCCGCTTTCGTGGGCGCCGATGGGGTTAAAGTAGCGGAGAAGAACGACTGACCATTCGGGGTCTGCCACTACGCAGTCGCGCAGAACCTGCTCGCAGACGAACTTTGTCCAGCCGTAGGGGTTGGTGCAGTTGCCGGTCTTGCAGGTTTCGTAAAGGGGCATGTCGTTATCCG
>JAZLFI010000142.1:0-11125 GCA_045615725.1 Oscillospiraceae bacterium | reverse complement strand
CCTTTATGCCGCCAAGCTCGGTTTCGTTGACGTTTACGACATCAATCTTCCAGCCCTTACTCTCGGCATACATGGAATACATTCTGAACAGGTCATATGCAAACAGCGAGCTTTCCTCGCCGCCGACACCGCCGCGGATTTCCATGATGATGTTTTTCTCATCGTTGGGGTCTTTGGGCAGAAGCAGAATTCTGAGCTTTTCCTCAAGCTCTTCTTTCCTCTCCTTTGCGGCGTTATACTCATCGTGGGCAAGGTCCTTAAACTCGGGGTCGGACATGAGCTCAAGCGCCCCCTCAAGGTCAGCACAGCACTTTGAATACTCGCGGTAGGCAACAACAATGGGCTCAAGGTCTTTCATCTCCTTGGCGCACTTTGTGTATGCCGCAGGGTCGGCGTAAATCTCGCCGCTCTCCATTCTTTTTTCAATCTCCGCATATCGGTTTTCGAGATGCTTCAGCTTTTCAAGCATTTTATCGCTCCAAAATTTTAGTTAACTTATATAATAGCATATTTGCGAATATATGTTAATACCGCGGAGAAAATTTTCTCCGCGGTAAGCGCTTATGCAACTATTGTTTTCGCCCATTTTCTGCCCTTTACCAGTATAAAGCCGATTACGCACTTTATAAGCTCAAGGGATTGTACTATTATGTAAACCTGGAGTATAGGCAGTGCGGTCTTGTGAGCGACAATAAGCGCAACGGGGACGGACACCGCCCAGACAAATGCGCTGTCGAATATGAATGTGATAAGGGTCTTGCCGCCCGAACGCAAGGTGAAGTAGCAGGCATTTGTAAATGCGTTTACGGGCATCATTATTGCCGACACTATGAGCAGACTGCAGGCAATTGCTTTTACGTTGTCGCTCGTGTTGTAAATCTGCGGTATGAGCGGCGCTACAAGCACCATGATTGCGCCGACGACGGTGCACAGAACAATGGAGAACGCAATAAGCTTTCTGTCCTCGTCGATTGCGCGTTCCACCTCGCCCGCGCCGAGAAGCTGACCTATCATAATGGAAACGGTTGTACCCATTGCAAGCGCCGCGCACAGGAAGAGATTGGACACTGTCGTTGCGATATTGACCGCTGATACAATCTCGATGCCGCGCAGAGAGTAGCACTGGTTGAGCATTGCCATGCCTGCCGACCACAGCACCTCGTTTATGAGAAGCGGAGTGCCCGTGACGGCAATGCGCTTTACGAGCTCTTTCGGCACGCGGAGGGACGAATATGCGCCGACAATATATTTATTCGTGCTCTTGTGTCTGTGAGTCCACGAAACGATGATGAAGCACTCAACGCATCGCGCCATGACGGTTGCGATTGCCGCACCCTTTACTCCGAGGGCAGGTGCGCCAAGCTTGCCGAAGATGAGGATGTAGTTAAAGCACAGGTTCACCAATACGGACGCTATGCTTGCGCGCATGGGCACTTTGGTTTCGCCAGTTTCGCGCAGGGTGCTTGCGTATACCTGAACTGCGGCAAACATGGGTACCTGAAGCATCATTATCCGCAGGTATTCCTTTGCGTAGCCCAATGTTGCGGCAAGGTCGAGGTCTTCCTTGCCCTCGTGGAGGAATGCCATGATGAGCTTATCGCCGAGGAATATGAAGCCGAGGGCAAACACCACACTGCTGATTATGGCAATGTACCACTTTATGCGGAACGTGTTGCGGATGCCCTCTTCGTCGCCGCGGCCGTAGTACTGGGCGGTGAATATGCCCGCGCCCGCAAGTCCGCCGAATATGCAGAGAACGAACACGAATATGAGCTGGTTGACGATTGCAACACCCGACATCTGCTCCGTTCCTACAAGACCGACCATGACGTTATCGAGAAGGGATACAAAGTTGGTTATTATATTTTGAACGAGGACAGGAATCATTACAGCAAAAAGTCTGCGGTAAAACGTCCTGTCGCCTACGAATTTTTTAAGCATTGGTTTAGTCTCCGACTGAAATGATGTTCCATTATTATATCAAGCTTTTTATTAATTGCAAGAGCATAAATCGACGCATGGGGTGTGCGCGAGAAGATTATTCTGTACCAACAAATAAACCTCACCAAATGGTGAGGTTTATTTGTTGGTACGCCCGGTCGGATTCGAACCGATGGCCTACAGAGTCGGAGTCTGTCACTCTATCCAGCTGAGCTACGGGCGCATATAGCCCCGTCATTATAGCAAATGCACGGGGCAAAGTAAATGCTTAAATGAGTATACCGCTTAAATGGTCAATTTCGTGCTGAATTATCTGCGCGGTGAAATCTTTATACATTCCCCGCTGTTTTTTCATGTTCAAGTCCCTGTATTCAACGGTAACCGTTTTATAGCGCAGTGTCTGTCTCTCACCGCTAAGGGAAAGACAGCCTTCGCTTGCTTCATAGCTTTCCTTTGAATGTCCGACGATTACGGGATTGAGCATGACAACTATGCCGTTATCGGTCTGAACGGCAATTATATTTTTCAGCACACCTATCATATTTGCCGCCATACCCACACATCGTGCTGAGTTTGCCCGCAGGGTATCGGCAAGGTCAATGGCGGTTTGGATGTCCTCCTTCCCTGCCGCAACCGACTTGCGGCTCAGGAGCATGACATCACGGCATATTGGTCTTACCATTAAAACTCAATAACCTCGGGTGCGGCGGTGAATGAGCTGAAGGTTGCAACGCCGGACTTGAAGTAGAGGACTACGCAGTTGCCGTCGCCGGGGGTATACATTGCGCGGAGGCTGGGATAGTCGCAGAGCATATGCTCTGCGGCCTCGACGCTCTCGTCTGCGTACATTTCGCCGCATACGCGGAGCCATACGCCGTCCTTGAATGCGCAAAGCTCAACCTTGGGGTTTGCCATGACCTGCTTGAAGAAATCCTTTTTCTTGCCGGTCTGGATGCCGAGCTTGCCGTTATAAAGGTCGATTGTTCCGAAGGGACGGACTCTGGGCTGGTCGCCGTCTACGGTTGCGATGAAATAGGTTTCAGCGCTTTTGATGAAATCATAAATCTTCTGCATAATGTTTTCCTCCTATATAAAATTCAATTTGCTTTGCTTACGTTTCCGACTTTTACATCGAATGTGAGTTCAAATGTTCTGTGCCACGGGAATCGGTAATTATCTATTTCCACACCGCCCCAGCCTGCTTCCTCATAGGGCTCAAGGGATGTTATCATATTGCTTCCCGTAAGGTTTTTTATAAGCTTCGGCGTAAGCTTATCCAAGCGGCTTACCGCATAGTCAAGGATATCGCTTTCGCTGACCTCGGGGTTATAGAAATTATCGGGGTTTGCGCCCATATTCATTGCGTATTCCGCAGTTTCCTGGCGGACAACGGTGCGGTAGCACAAGTCCTTTATAAGCACATCCGCCATACAGCGTTCAAATCCGCGCTGAGTGCTTTCGGTTTCATCGCCGTTTTGCAGGAGTGCATATCTTGAAACGCCGTGGCTCACGGCAACACCCGTGAGGTTTGCAAGGTCAAGGGTGCCTGCATATGAAATGAGCTTTCCAAGCTCAACATCTTTTATGAGCTTATTGCGAAGCTTCTCGCCATAAGTGCCGTTTGACGCATCCATAAGCACAACGGCTTTATTTGCATCAAAGGCGCTGTCAAGGGCGGCAAAGAAGTCCTTAAGATAACTATCTTTCTGCGCTTCATCCGCAGGAGTTGTAAGTACGATAAAACAAAGCTCCGCGTCATCCGAGGCTGTGAGGTTAAAATACCCAAAATGCTCCGCCATAACCGCATTCAAGGGGCGGAAATCATATGCCGATGAGGGTATGGTCTCATTGCCGCCGAAGTACGAAACGGAAGCAGTGCTTCCCTGCCAGCCGTTTTCGTCAAGATACAGCTTTGCAAGTGCTTTATAGCCCATATCGTCAACACCCGAAATCAGCGCACCGTTTTCTCCCAGACAGCTTTCGAAATACTTAATCTCATTTTTCTGTATGCAGTTTTCCTCCGAGGAATCGTCAATTCCCATGAGTACGCTGAAAATGCTCTCATAGCCCTTGAGCATTCCGAGCATTGCATCCGTAAGCTCCATTTTACGCTGACGGGCTTTGAGATATTCGCTGAGCGTATCATCGCTTACTCCGTAGTTGGCAGGAGAAATTTCTTTCCCGTCTGTGCCGATGCAATAGCCCTCGATTATGGCTTCGGGATTATTTTCGGTCTCCGCACGGGCTACGCTTGCCCACTCGCGGACGTTTTTATAGTCCTCCAGAGTCCACTGTTCGTAGTCAACTGTGGGAGCAAGGCGCATGACCGTATCAAGCAGAAAAACGCTGTTATTTTCGTCACTGCCGAGAAGTTCTATCATGCTCTGCATGAGAATTTTCTCAGTCATGACCATATCGCCCTCAACGGTTACGGGCTCAGACTCCGTCATGGCACGGGAGTTTACAAGTCCGCCCGAAAGAAGCTGGTCTGTGAAGATTATGTATCTGTCACAGCCTGCGCTTTCGCACTCTGCGAGCCACTCGTAAACTGCGCCGCGGTCACCGTACTGAGTGCCGTTTGAGTTAAGGGGCTGATTATTGAGTTTTGTTGCAAAAAGGTCTGTGTCGGGCATAAGAAGCTCATAGCCCAGCGACTGGGCAAGATATTCCATACACTCGGCATTATTCGGTCTGTCGTCAAGGGGAACATATGCAACGAGAGGTACATCTTTTTGCACCTGCTCCTCGTCTACTGTTTCCGTCGTTATAGCACCGCAGCCTGACAGTATTACGGCTGCAAGCAGCATCGCCGCAGCACGCACATGTTTTCTCATAACCGCTCCTTATTTATGGTTCTGCATATACTCCTTAAGGGTTTCCTCAAGGTCGATGGTAATAACATTTGCATCGGCTATGCCGTCAACCATAATATCCACTCTGAGTTCAAAGGTTCTGTTCCACGGGAAATTATAATCTGTCAGCTCAATTTCGTTCCAGTCCTTGACTTTGTAGCCGTCAAGAGAGCATATGAACTGACTGCCCTGCAGATTTTCGACCATTGACGGTATCTGCTCATCCATGAGCTCAACCATATAGTCGGTTATCTCGTCGGCATCAATTTCGGGTTCATAGAAGTTAAGCGCATCGCCGCCGTTTTCTTCAACCAGCGTATTTACGGGGTTCTTGCACTCACCGATATAGCAGTAATCGCGGACAAATGCGTCAGTCATCATCTGCATGAAAGCGATATTGGACGAGTAGCTTGCCTCTCCCTGCTTTAGCATTGCGTATCTTGCAACACCGCGGCTGAACGCCGAGCCCGTTACAATCGACATATCAAGGAAGCCTGCATAACCGATAAGCCAGCCGCTATGAGCTTCTTCCTTAAGCTTATCGCGGAACAGACTGCCGTATTTCGCGTTGCTCGCATCAATTAAAATTGTGGGAATATGGTTTTCCTCGTTCTCGTTTATTGCATCGATAAGCGCATTGCAGTATCTTTCGGTGCGCCACCATTTCGCGGGACTTGTCAGAACAAGAATCTGCAGATTTGCATCGTCCGATTCCTTCAGGTCGAAAAAGTCCATGTGTTCGTCAACGATTTCGTCCAGTGCGCGATAGTCATAGTCGCAGGCGGGTATATCCTGGTTATCGCCGAAATAGCGCACCATGGCCTTGTCGCCCTGCCAGCCGATATCGTCCAGATAAAGTCGGCTTATTGCCTTGAACTCAAGGTCGTCAACACCCGAAAGGAGCGAATCGCAATCGCGCAGATGCTTTTTGATGCATGCGATTTCGTTTTCCTGGATGCTCTCTTTTTCGGAGGAGTCATCAATGCCGAATATTACACGGAAATTATCGTGTCCCGGCTCGTTGAGTATGCTGAGGAGTTCGGAGGCAAGGTCAATCTTGCGCTGTCTCGCCAGCATATATTTATCCAGCTTCTTTTCATCTATGCCGTACCATGCGGGGTCAATTTCTTTGCCGTATTCGTTAAGGCGGTAAAGCTCCGAAAGATTTTCAAACTTAAGTTTTTTCAGATCGGGTCTGGGTACTGCCGCATACTTTCTTATGGCATAGTAATCGTCCAGAGTCCATTCGAGGTATCCGACGGTAGGCGCAAGGCGCATGACCGTATCGAGGAACCACACTCTGTTATTTTCATCCGCCGCGAGAGTATCAATCAGGCATCGAAGAAGCTCAAATTCGCCGAGCTTTGTTCCGTCGGAAAGCTCAATATCCTCGTGCTTTGTCATATCGCGTGAGCTTACAAGTCCGCCCGAAAGGAGCTGATCGAGGCAGATAACATATCTGTCGCATCCCTCGGCTTCCATCTGAAGCACCCATTCATACAGGGCGGCACGGTCACCGTAGCGCGTGCCGTTTTCGTTCAGCGGCTGATTATTGAGTTTTGTACTGTAAAGATCCTGCTCGGGAGTGACAATCTCATAGCCCACCATCTGAGCTATGTAGACCGCGCACTCCACGTTATCGGGTCTGTCGTCTATGGGAACAAGGGCAAGAAGCTTATCCGTTTTCTTATCCTGCTCCACTTCCGCATCGCGTGCCTCCGAATTTTGTGGGGCGGCGCATCCTCCGCACCCTGCGAGAATAAGCAGAGCCAGAAGCAATGCGGCTATTCTTTTTATCTTTCTCATCTTACCTGTTCGGGAAGCCGACATAAGTCGGCTTCCCGATTATCCTTTATCTCACTATTTCAGAATGAACCGCCTCCGCCGCCGTGAGTCATGCCGCCGGAGCTCATATGTGTTGAGCTTCCGCCGTGGCTTTCTTCGTGGACGATTGGAACGGTTGCGACATGTCGGTACATGAACGAGTCGCTCTTCTGGGCAAGATTAAGGCTCCCTTCCTTTATGTAGTTGGATGCCTTAACCTGATTTTTAACCGATTTAAGGTTATTCTTCATGCTCATGGTCGGGAACAGTGCGGTGAGCACACCCATAAACAGACTGAGAAGTCCGCCTGTGGGATTAAAGCCGTGCTCCTCTCCTGTCTCATCAACCTTGTTGTATATGTCGTAGGGATCTCCGCTTTCAGCCTGAGTCAGCATCTTGTCGCAAATCTCGGCATACTGCTCAAAGGCTCCTGCGAAGTCGCCCTCGGAAAGGCGGGGTACAACCTTATTTCCGATATAGCTTATTCCGTAGTCTGTTACGGCGCTTATGCCCTGACCGCAGGTGGAGATATACCATTCGCGGGAACCCATATCTACCATAAGCATGATGCCGTCGCGGGTAGCTCCCTGTCCCCAGTCGCTCCGGTCGTAATAGTTGTCGGCATAGCTTGCGGAATCGCCGTAACCTGCCCTTGTTGTCAGAACAACTACATCCACATTATGCTTTTCGCTGACCTCGTCCAGCCTCGCGATTACTTCCTGAAGCTCATAGTCCGTCAGCAGGCTTGCATCATCGACACATCTCGCCACGTCGGCAAAGCAGGGTGCGGCAAGGGCTACGCAAAGGAGCACGGCAAACAGCAATACAATAAGTTTTTTCTTCATACCGCGCCTCCTCACATAAGGCCCATAAGGGCACCGAAGAGGTAATACAGCACGCCGCTTCCGAGGCTTATGCCTGCAAACCAGCGGAAGTACTTGCCCTTATCCATGGGCAGGTCGCCAACGAATTTGCCCGTCTGTCCGTTCATGGCAAATGTGTACTTCTCGCTCTTCCACGTTGAGTTAAGAATCCATACGGGATAAAGCGCATACTTTGCTTCACTGCTCTTAAGCTGAACGGAGCTGTTCACGGGAGTCAGGGATGAATAACCCGCATTAATGGTGGCGGCAAATGCCTCCTCCGTGCTTTGCTTCACTCGGGCATTGATACGCTCGGTGCTCTCCTCCGAGGAGACATCGTATCTGTCAGCAAGATAGCCCGAAAGATATGCGGTCTGGAACGGGACAGCCTCGCTGAAGTCAAAAGGCTCAATGGA
The DNA here is from genome assembly GCA_045615725.1 of Oscillospiraceae bacterium. Classification (GTDB taxonomy): domain Bacteria; phylum Bacillota; class Clostridia; order Oscillospirales; family Oscillospiraceae; genus F23-B02. The sequence continues at coordinate 3,229 of JAZLFI010000142.1, read as the reverse complement.
TTCCATAAGATCGTCGTCCATTTTGCTTGAGCCGTCAACGGGGACTCGGTCAAAGTTCAGTGTTCCGCTTCTTACCACGTTGAAATGACTGGTTTCCGTATACTGAAATCTCGTGTCAGTCCATACGCGGACCGAAGTCGCATCGTATCTTATGCGCGCGTCGGCTTCCGTATCGAAAAGCCAGAACGGAACGTATATACCTTTTATTTCATCAATATGGTTTTCGCTTTTGAACACCTTGGGCAAAAGCTTTTTGCCCTCGAGATGTTTTCTCAGTGCATCCTTTGCGGCTTCCTTATCGAGCTTGAAGGGAATTATGTAGTCGGGCTTAAGATCACCCGAAAAGGCGCCCTTCATGACAACGGGGTTTCCGCAAAACGGGCAGGACGTTGCGCCGGTCGTTTCATCGGCGATAATCTCGCCACCGCAGGATTCGCAGACATACACGCGCATGCCGTCGGTTTCGCCTGTCTGCCATTCGTCGCCCGCTTCATGTTCCCAGTTAAGATCGTCTTCCCTGTCTTCCTTAAGGTGTTCGTCATACTCCTGAAGGGTTTCAAGGTCGAACTCGGTGTCGCAATAGGGGCACTTCATTTTCTGCAGGGAACTGTCAAAAACGATCGCTCCGCCGCAGCATGGGCACTTATATTCAAGCAAAGCTGACATTATATAAGTCCTCCTTGCACACTGGGTAAGATAGTTTTATTCGGGCTTCTTTGCACCGCACTCGGAGCAGAATTTGCCCTTGTTTACGGTACCGCAGGAGCAAACCCATTCCTCTGCGGGCTTTGCCGCACCGCATTCGGAGCAGAACTTGCCTGTATTGACAGTACCGCAAGCGCAGGTCCAGCTGTCTGCCGCGGGTACTGCAGTTGCCTGCTGCTGACCCATTGCGAACAGATTCTGTGCGTTGTTGCCGCCTACGTTCATAGCCATGCCCATGCCCATGAAGCCTGCGGTTGCGCCGTTTGCGTTTGCCGCAGCTGCCTGCATTGCATCCGCCTGTGCGCCGACGAGAGTTGCCGCCGCCATGGTGGGATCGCGCATGATTGCGTTCTTCTGTGCCTGCTTAATGAGCTCTGCATCCTCTTCGGTGAGGGTTATGGGGTTCATTGCGATAGAAACAACCTCAATACCGCGAAGCTCGCCCCACTTCCTGGTGAGCTCTGCGTTCATCAAATCGCTCATCTCGCCTGCGTGTGCGGGAATCTGATTGGGGCGAAGCTCCATATCGGAGAGCTTTGCGAACATGGGCTGAAGTGCGCTGACGAACTCGGTCTTAAGCTGATTATCGATATTATCGCGGGTGTAATCTTCCTCAACATTGCCGCAGACGTTTGCATAGAACAGCAGGGGGTTTGCAAGCTTATAGGAATAAATGCCGTTGCAGCGAACGGATACATCGATATCAAGACCGATTTTGGAATCGACAACGCGGAAAGGAATGGGGTTTGCGGTGCCGAACTTGTTATCGACTATTTCCTTGGTGTTGAAGTAATATATTCTCTGATCCTTGCCGGTATCGCCGCCATAAGTGAAGCGCTTGCCGATTATTTTAAAGACTTCCTTAAGGCTGTCGCCCAGATTGCCTGTAAAAATGCTGGGTTCTGTGGAGGTATCGTAGGTAAATTCGCCGGGCTCTGCACATACTTCGACGACCTTTCCCTGCTCGACGATGATCATGCACTGTCCATCGGCAACGGCAATGCCGGAGCCGTTTGATATAATATTATCCATGCCCTTATTGGAAGAGCCCTTGCGTGTGCGCTTCATTCCCTTTGTTACGAGTACATCTGCTTCCATTGCCTCGCAGTAGAAAAACTCTTTCCACTGGTCTGCGAGTGTGCTGTTAAGTGCTCCTAATCCGGCTCTAATAAGTCCCATTATATTATTCTCCTTTCGGTGATTAAAATTTAAATATTATGCTAGTGTAATTATATCATAAGCACATATACAATAACAATATTTTTATTCATTGCCGTGTTGTAAACTTTTTCTTTTATGGATTTGCACAAAAACTGTTACTCTGTTTTATATCCCGCGATTTTTATGTAACAAGCGTAACTTAATCTATACATTTTTTGATATTTGTATTGACAAGTGTTTTAAATGCGTGTATGATTGTTTCATAAATAACAATCATACACTTGCCCCACCCTATTACCCCGCAGCCGTGGCGTCTACGCTTACTGCTTTTGCTGTTATTTTGTATCGGTTTCTCTTTTTTCCCTTTTTTCTACCCTATTTCCTAAACCTTTTCGTCTTATTATTTTTGGATGCAAGCAGCCTGCTGAAAGCGTGGTCGGCTATTTATACTTGAGCAATGACTGTACGGACGCCGTACAGTCATTGTTTTTTCTTTGCCGAACGGACATTTAAGCGGAACTATACTGCGGTAGCCCGAATCTTTACTGCTGAGTTAGAGTTTCGGTTTCGCGCTGTTAATTTGCACGGCAGAAAAATATTAAAAAATCTATATTTTTCAAGGAAAAAGTGTTGACATCGGGGGATTGACTTGTTATACTACTAAAGCCGCATTGAATGGGTCGGAAGTTGAGGACTTGCCTCACACCTATAAGAGCGAGACCTGAAGAAAGGATGAAATGTTCATGAAGCATGCTATTATCGTAACCGGCGGTAAGCAGTATCGCGTTGCTGAGGGCGATGTTATTTTCATCGAAAAGCTCGACGTTGAAGCTGGCGAATCCGTTAAGTTTGATAAGGTTCTGGCTGTCGTTGACGAAGAGAACGCCGTATTCGGCACTCCCGTTATCGAAGGCGCAAGCGTTTCCGCTAATGTCGTTAAGAACGGCAAGAGCAAGAAGGTTCGCGTTTACAAGATGAAGCCCAAAAAGGGTTATCGCAGAACTCAGGGCCACAGACAGCCCTACACAAAGGTTCAGATTGAAACCATTAACGCATAATTTTTCCGCAACTGATTTTGACTTATGGAGGTGTAACCTTAATGGCACATAAAAAAGGTATGGGTTCTACCAAGAACGGCCGCGATAGCGAGTCTAAGCGTCTTGGACCTAAGAGAGCAGATGGTCAGTTCGTTCTGGCCGGCAACATCCTTGTCAGACAGCGCGGAACTAAAATCCACCCCGGTACCAACGTTGGTAAGGGTAAGGACGATACCCTGTTCGCCCTCGTTGACGGCACGGTAAAGTTCGAGCGCATGGGCAAGGACCGCAAAAAGGTCTCTGTTTACGAAGAAATCGCTCAGTAA
>JAZLFI010000141.1:0-5978 GCA_045615725.1 Oscillospiraceae bacterium | reverse complement strand
GAAAGCGAGACTATTACCGCAGAGCTTCAGGAAATATATGACAATGCGGCAACTCGCTATAAAGGATTTGACTTGACACCCAAGGCTTATTTGGCACATCAGGTAGTAGCCGGAACCAATCATCTCTTTGAATGTGTAGATTCCGACAACAATAAATACTATGTAACGGTATATAAGGATTTGCAGGGCGGTTTCTCCATTACAAAGATAGAGGACGAAAAAGGAAATGATGTTACCGACAAAAAACTCCCTGAAATCGATACACCGGAGGGTGCACCCGAAGACCCTGCAAGCGGTAAGATCACAAAGGAGCTTCAGGATATTTTTGACAAAGCGATGGAGAGCTATGACGGTGCAAAATTAGAACCCGTAGAACTTTTATCTTCACAAGTGGTTGCCGGAACCAATTACCGCTTCCTCTGCAAAGAGACTGTTGTTGTTCCCGGAGCAGAGTCCAAGGAAGTCATTGTAACCATCTTGAAAGATGCGGACGGGAATTGTACCATTACCGATGTGTCTGATAAGGAATAATCTTTTCAAGCTTTGAGAAAAAAACAAAGCTCTTACCGAGGTTTTTTAACCGTACGGTGAATAAAGAAAATATGAATCTTATTGTGCATTGGTCATAATTGTAAGGTTCAATCCCAAAAGAAAGTGCAATCAACATCATCCGAAGAGCCATATTGCTGTTGTCGCCGGCTTTGGAGAGATTGGGATTGAAGTTTCGGTATCCGATTTGATTTGTTCCGTCGGCAACGGTGTAACAGCCGTTGCCGATGGGGCGGATTTCAAAAAAGTGAGGTCTATATGGGTAATACCTTTTTCTTCGAATGGGAAGTTCGTTTAATAGAAGCACTTCAATCGGTTTCGGGAAAGTTTTTTACTTCCGCTGCGCAATTTTTTACGATGCTCGGAGAAGAATATCTTGTAATCGTCATTCTCGGACTTACATATTGGTGCTTCAATAAGGACTTAGGTCGCAAGGTTTCTCTTGCGCTTTCCGGCACGATGATATTCTGCACACTTGTCAAGGGTCTGACTTTGCGTCGCAAACCGTATATGGATAATCCGACGATCAAATGCCTTCGCCCCCCTCATCCGGACGGTGATATCATGTCCACTGCCATTCAGGGTTTTTCCATGCCGAGTCTTCACGCTTCCATGTCAGTTGCTGTCTACGGCACGATTGCATACAGAATAAAGAAACTGCTGTTTACCGTATTGGCAATTTTACTTCCGCTGTTTATCGGTGTTTCACGCATCTATCTCGGCGTTCACTATCCCACGGATATACTGCTCGGCTGGATATTGGGTGCTGTCATGGTGTTTGTCCTCGGTGCAGTGGAAAACAGGTTTGGATATAAAACCGCTTTTATATGTGTTCTTTTGATTGGCAGTGCGGGATTTTTCTACTGCCGTGATAATGAGTTCTGGTCATCCTGGGGACTTACGCTCGGCTTGCTTCTCGCCTTTATTTATGAGGAGAAATTTGTCCGCTTTGAACCGGCAAAAAAATGGTGGAGTTATATTGTAAGACCCGCTTTGGGTGTCTTGGTTTTTGTACTTGTCACTGCGGTACTGGAAATCCCGGAGAATGCAATCACCGCAGAAATGCTCGCATTTGTTTACCGTATGTTCAGATTTGCGGTTTCCACTTTTGTCATCATAGGGTTATATCCGCATCTGTTCAAAATACTTAAGATTTAAAATCTAAAACCCCCTTTAATTTTCAGCTTACGGCTTGACTTATGTCAAACCGTAACCCGAGAGTTAAAGAAAAAATACACGAGAAGGATAAATATATATGAGTAATAAATATGTCAATGCCAATGCCCCGCCCGGAAGAAACAAAAACGGTAAAAATTTTAATTTTACATACAAGAACGGAGGAAAATTTATGAAAAAAAGGATCATCAGCCTATTCCTTGCGGTCGTGATGATCGTGGGAATGATTCCGCTGTCGGCGATCACTGCCTTTGCGGAGACGGGCGAAATAGAGTATCGAAAGCTGTACGGCTCTTCATCCGGTCAAACGATCGGTGAATATGATACTGTTTCCTATTATTATGTCGATTCCGACACAAGTTGTACGGCGACGGAGCCCAAGGTCAGCGGTCTTTCGATCGCTGATTGGTCGGAGGTGCATATTAGAGTGGATGCAGGTGCCACGCTGACCTGCAAAGGCGGTGACGCCTCGGGATTTATGGGCGGCGGTGCAGGTATTGAAGTGCCCGAGCACGCTACGTTATACCTCGAAGGCGAAGGTACCGTCATAGCGACAGGCGGAAATGCCGGCAACGGTTCCGACGGCGCTGAAGGTCAAGACGCACAATTCTATAAAGAAGGTTCATATTTTCCTGACTACTACTGTTACGGTGGTAACGGCGGTGCAGGCGGAAACGGCGGTTCCGGTGCCGGTGCAGGTATCGGTACAATTGGAAGCGGTGCCGGAAAAGGCGGCAGTGGTGGTAAGGGTGACGGTGGCGACGCCGATGAGAATCACCTGAATGTTACCGCCGGTGGAAAGGGTGCCGACGCGCAACCGGTTAAACAGGCGGGTACGGTACGCACGAGCCGTACTGTTAAGCTGACGGCAGTAGGCGGTGCCGGCGGTATAGGTGGCAACAGTACATTTAACAAAAATAATGTAAGAGGGATTTCTTACGGAACAACGAACTATAATTGTAGCGGTATTCCCGGAAGCACCGGTGGCGGTGGCCAGGGCGGCGGCGCAGGTGCGTCGGTCGGCAACGGCGGTCAGGGCGGCGGCGGTGGTACCGGTGGCAATGGCGGTCCCGCAATGTCTGACGAAGATTACTATTACGGAGCCATAATACACAGCGGCTACGGCGGAGGTAATACCGACGGCAACTATGTAGAAGGCAGTAATATGGGCAAAGGCGGCGAAGAGTATCACTTAGATCCTCAACACTCGACTATATATAATGCCTATCCGTACCGTGAACGGTACTTCGGAGGTGCCGGCGGTGTCGACGGCATACATATTCATACTTTTGATGAGGACGGTTGGTGCATCGAATGTGCCAAGCAGATATTGCTTATTGAAGACGGTGTCTTGCTGGAATATAACGGTTTCGGCGGCACGGTGGTGATTCCCGAAGGCGTAACCAAGATTGCAAACAACGTGTTCAACGGCAACAAGACGGTGACCGATGTCGTCTTCCCCTCAACGCTTGAAGAAATCGGCTCCTCTGCGTTCAACTCAAGTGGCATTACAAGCGTATCTTTCCCCCCGTCGGTCAAGACGATCGGTCATAACGCATTCCAGAACTGCGCATCTCTGACAAGTGTCGAATTCCCCGATGAAGGTGCAATTACGATTCTGAATTCCACATTCCAAGGGATTCCGCTGACGAGCCTCGATATTCCCGTTTCGGTGAAGGCAATCGGTTATAATGCCTTCAGAAACTGCGCAAGTTTAAGAAATGTTACCGTTCACTGGACAAAAGAAGACGAAATCGTTACGCCGCAAAGCGATGCTTTTGCGGGCATTGCTTCCGACTGTGCGTTGTCTGTACCGCAGAATACAACGGCTTTATACAAGAAAAATCCGGTCTGGGGCAAGTTTTCCCTCATCAGCGATACGATGCTCTATATGGCATACGATCCCGAAACGGAAACCTTTGTGCAAAAGGCATCCTCTGTAGCACCTACAACGATTCCCTCATCCGAGGGCTCGGTTGTGCTTCCGGGCGGATGGTATGCCGCGGGTGATGCCACGATAGGCGGCAGTCTGACATTTGAAGGCGACGCACATGTCATTTTTGAAAACGGCAAAACCTTAACGGTGAACGGCGGTGTTGTTGTCGGTTCGGAATTGACCTTCTATGCACAAACAACGGCTCTCGACGATATGGGCGGACTTTATGTTCCCGGTACCGCAGGCGAAGTTCCCGGAATAAGCTGCTCCGGGAAGACACTGAACATACACGGCGGTAATATTAAAGTATGGGGCGGCAACTATGCCGCGGGTATCGGCGGTGCCAAACAAGGAAACGGCGGTCGTGTTACTGTCTACGGCGGCTACGTTGAAGCACATAGCAAGATCGAAGGTGCGGGCATCGGCGGCGGCAGCAGTAATGGCGGCTTGAGTTTTACAATGTACGGCGGCAAAGTCGAAGCATACGGCGCAGACAGCTCGGGCATCGGCGGCGGTTGGGTAGGTTTCGGTGGCACTATCACCATCAACGGCGGCGAGCTCAACTCTCACGGTAATATCGGCGCATACTCGTATAATAACAATTATGGAACCACCATAACAATCAACGGCGGTAAGGTCACCGTCGACGGTATAATCGGCGGCAGAGGCAGTACGGTTAATATCAACGGCGGTGAAGTAAAAGTAAATCAAGGAACGATCGGTGCCGGAAATAGAAGCGGTTACTCTACCGTCAACATCCGCGGCGGTATTGTTGATGCCAACAATTCTTATTATTTGGCAATCGGCGGAGATACCAATGTTAATATATACATTTACGGCGGAAGCATCAAAGCAAAAAGCGACAATGCGGATGCTGTTGTTGCCACATCGGTCAAGGTTTATCCCGATGCCGAAAAATGCGAAATATTTACGGTCAAGGATTTTTCGGGCAATGAACTGTCCGGCTCTCCTGTTTCGGAAGAAAAGGAGATAAACGATATCCTTTCCGAAAATAGACAAATTAAAATTGATTTGGATCACGCGCATACATTTATAAATACCTATGTTAATAACGGCGACGGCACCCACTCCCTCAAATGTGATGTGTGCGGTGTGCTGAATGCTGCGGAAAATCACACCTTTGTCCATCATACCTGCGTGTGCGGTGTAACCAATGACCATAACTTCACCGGTGAATATAAAGACAACGGTGACGGCACACATTCACGCAAATGTACGGAATGTGACGACTACGACACGCCGGAAAATCACATCTTTGAAAATTATGTCTGCATCTGCGGTGCGGAGGACTTGGTCAACGCAAGACAGAACGCAAAAACGGCTATCGCAGAAGCGATGGAAGATGCTACTGCGACTGCTTCCGAAGTCGTTGCGAATAAGGCAGTGGTAGATATTGAAAAAGCCGCGTCTTTAGCGGAAATAAGTCAGATTACAGAAAAGGCAATCGCTGACATTAAAGCGGCTGAAAAGGTACTTCTTGATGCGAAAAAAGAAGCAATAGAGGTATTGAATGCCAAACTGAACGACGACAACGAAACGGTTGTACAAGGTGCTGTTTTGGCAATTACGAATGCAACATCGCCGGAAAGTGTGACTGCAATCTATAATTTGGCAATAGCCAAAATAGAAGCAATCGCGGCTATCGTGGCGGCTATCACACCCGAAAACGAAGCACTTGCCGGGGACGGCATTGCCGCCGTCACAAATGCGACCGATACAGAGCAGGTCGCGGCGGCAAAGGAAACGGCACTTGCCGATATGAAAGCGGCGGACGATGCGCTGGCAGAGACAAAGAAGAATGCCAAGACGACAATCAATGCCAAAAAGACCCCTGCCAATGCAGGAATTGCAGACAAGGCACTTGCCGATATCGAAGCGGCGACATTGAGCACCGAGGTCACAAGCATTCTGACAAAAGCACTTGCCGATATGGGAGAAAAAGACGAAGCATTGGCACAAGCCAAAGCATCGGCGAAAGCTCAAATCGAAGGCAAAACGACCGATCAAAACGCCGAGATTGCTTCGGCGGCACTGGAAAATATCGACAAAGCCGAAACGGAAGATGCCGTTACGACTGTGCTGACAAAGGCGCTTGCCGATATGCAGGCGGCTGACGATGCACTGGCAAAGGCAAAAACGGATGCCAAGGCAGAGATTAGCAGTAAAAGGACCCCTGCCAATGCGGCAATTGCAGACAAGGCACTTGCCGATATCGAAGCGGCAAAAACGAGTGCCGCGGTAGAGTCGGTTTTGTCCAAGGCGCTTGCCGATATGCAAGCGGCGGATGCGTCATTGG
>JAZLFI010000140.1:0-22823 GCA_045615725.1 Oscillospiraceae bacterium | reverse complement strand
CAGCAGTCCGCAGGCTGATACAAAGCAAAATTTAATCCTTAATGGGGGAGCTATAACTAGCTCCCCCGTTGGGCTGATTAATTAGACTGTTTAAGCTGCTTCGAAAGCAGCGGAAACTAAGAGCCGATGCTTTCGAAGCGGCTTAAAATCGCTTTAAAAACACTTAGAGAGGTAAACAAATGGAGTTTTTTGTCGCTCAAATTCTATCCGGCATATCCATTGGCGGTCAGTATGCGCTGATTGCAATCGGATATACCATGGTTTACGGCATATTGCGACTGATTAACTTCGCCCACGGCGACGTTTTCATGTGCGCAGGCCTTTTCATGGTATATATGTCGGCATCCATGCCGCTGTATATATCAATTCCCCTTGTAGTAATTCTTACTGTAGTTCTGGGCTTCTTAATAGAGCGCGCGGCATATAAGCCTCTGAGAAGCGCACCCCGTATGTCGGTAATGATTTCCGCAATCGGTGTCAGCTACCTTCTTCAGAACCTTGCTCTTTACGCAACCGGCGGTCAGCCCCAGACCTACACCAAGATTCCTTTCCTGTCCGATAATGTTCAGATTTTCGGCGCAACAACCATGTGGGTCACCATCGTAACCCCCATCCTTGTTCTTGTTCTCGTATTCCTGCTCACCCTGCTGATTAACCACACCAAGGTCGGTATGGCAATGCGCGCCGTTGCAAAGGATTTTGAAACCAGCCAGCTTATGGGTATCAAGATTAACTCTGTCATATCCGCAACCTTCATCATCGGCTCGTTCCTTGCAGGCGTCGGCAGTATTCTTTACTTCACCAAGTATCCCACCGTTGTCCCAATGTCAGGCGCAATGCCCGGACTTAAGGCATTCGTCGCGGCAGTATTCGGCGGCATCGGCTCCGTACCCGGTGCAGTTATCGGCGCATTCATCATCGGCATTTGCGAAACCCTCATCAAGGGCACATCCTTCACCGTATTCTCCGATGCATTCACTTTCGCACTGCTCATAATCATCCTGGTTGTCAAGCCCACCGGCATCTTCGGTGAAAAGGCAACCGACAAGGTTTGATAGGGGAGGTACGAAGATGATAAATGAAAAGAAAAAGATTGATAAGGGAAGCCTTATCACTCTATTCATCGTATTTGCCGTTATCGCCGCAACGATGATTCTGGAGAACACGATAAACCCCAACTCACTTCTGTTCACCGTTATCAGAAAGGGCGCTGTGTATTCTCTCGTTGCTGTATCCATGAACCTGCTTAACGGCTTCACGGGTCTGTTCTCCCTCGGTCAGGCGGGCTTCATGCTTCTGGGCGCATATACATACGCAATCTTCACAGTACCCAGCACTCAGCGTGACGCTGTTTACTATCTGTTTCAGGGCTCCGATATAAACTTCTCTTTCCAGGAGTTGTTTGCAGGTGCTCTCGGCGAAACAGGCGGACTTATCCTCGGCGTTCTTATTGCAATCATCCTTGCGGGTATCGTTGCCGCAATCTTCGCTTATCTCATCGGTCTTCCCGTACTGAGACTTAAGAGCGACTACCTTGCAATCGCAACTCTGGGCTTCGCGGAAATTCTCCGTGCAATCTTCCAGTGGGATAAGCTCGGCCGCATCACCAACGGCGCAAACGCAGTCAGAAGCTATCCGACATTTGCTGACTTCAATATAACCGATGCAAGCGGTGCTATTGTGTTCCGTCTTTCGACCACCATTCCTCTTGTTATTGCAGGCATCTGCATCTTCATTATTGTACTGCTGATAAACTCCTCTTACGGCCGTGCATTCAAGGCAATCCGTGACGATGAGATAGCGGCAGAGGCAATGGGCATCAATCTTGCAAAGCACAAGAGCATGTCCTTCTGCATCAGCTCATTCTTCGCAGGTGTGGGCGGCGCTCTGTTTGCAATGTTCGCATCCACCGTTCAGGCAAAGACCTTCACCTCCGCAATGACCTATGAGATTTTGCTCATCGTCGTTATCGGCGGTATCGGCTCCGTATCAGGCAGCTGCATCGCGTCCTTCCTGTACATCGCATGCTCCGAGTGGTGGCTCAGATTCCTTGATAACACCATGTACATTAACGGCAAGCAGGTACCACTGCTTCGCAACGGCTTCCGTATGGTCGTCTTCTCCGTCATCATCATGATAGTCGTTCTGTTCTTCAGAAAGGGCATCATGGGCGAGAAGGAGCTTCCCGACCTGTTCAGAAAGAAGAAAAAACAAGCAAAATCAGAAGAGGAGGTAGAAGCAAATGCCTGAAACTGTCCTCCATGTTGAAAATATCACCATGCAGTTCGGCGGCGTCGTTGCCGTCAATAACCTCTCCCTCGATATTCCCGAGGGAAAGATAGTTGCTCTTATCGGACCTAACGGCGCCGGTAAGACAACCGCATTCAACTGCATCACGGGCGTTTATGAGCCCACAAACGGCCTTGTCGAGTTCATGGGTGAGCCTATTGTCCGCAACCATCCTCAGGGCAAGATGAAGAAAAGCTATAAGGGCGAGAATGCCGATAAGTATCTGGGCAAGGTAGTTTCCAATACTCCCGATGTTATCACCCAGAAGGGCATAGCCCGTACCTTCCAGAACATCCGACTCTGGAAGAGTATGACAGTCTTTGAAAACGTACTTATCGCAAAGCATATGCACGCAAAGCAGAACGTCTTTTCCGCAACCTTCCGCGGCAACGCCAAGGAAGAAAAGCGTATGCGCGAGGAAACCATGGCACTGCTCAAGGAGCAGGGACTCGACAAGTATAAGGACGAGATTGCAACAAGCCTGCCTTACGGTCTCCAGCGCCGACTTGAGATTGCCCGCGCACTTGCCGCCGACCCGAAGCTTCTGCTTCTCGACGAGCCTGCCGCAGGCATGAACCCGCAGGAAACCCAGGAGCTTGCACAGTTCATCCACGAGATAAGAGATAAGTACAATCTCACCATATTCCTCATTGAGCACCATATGGACCTTGTCATGAAGATATCCGATTACATTTACGTAATTGACTTCGGCAGCGAGATTGCCCAGGGCGTTCCCAAGGAAATTCAGAACAATCAGCGTGTTATCGACGCATATTTGGGGGTTGTTGAAGATGAGTGATGCAATACTGAAAATCAATGACCTCAAGGTCAATTACGGCGGCATCGAAGCCGTCAAGGGTATATCCTTTGATGTACCCGAGGGCGAAATCGTAACCCTCATCGGCGCAAACGGCGCAGGCAAGAGCTCAACTCTGCGCGCTATTGCAGGTCTTGTAAAGCCTGCAGGCGGCACTATTGAGTTCAAGGGCGAAAACCTTGCAGGCAAGGACCCGACAACAATCGTTACAAAGGGCATTACCCTTGTACCCGAGGGCAGAAAAATCTTCCCCGATCTTACCGTTGTCGAGAACCTTAAAATCGGCGCATACCTGAGAAACGACGACCTGACCGACGACCTTAACTGGGTTTACGACCTGTTCCCCAGACTTAAGGAACGTTCATGGCAGGAGGGCGGCACTCTCTCCGGCGGCGAACAGCAGATGCTGGCAGTCGGCAGAGCGCTTATGAGCCGTCCCAAGGTCATCATGATGGACGAACCCTCTCTTGGCCTTGCGCCTCTGGTAGTTCGCGGTATCTTCGATATCATCAAGGAGATTAACAAGCAGGGTGTTACCGTTCTCCTCATCGAGCAGAACGCAAACATGGCACTTAAAACCGCCCATGTCGGCTACGTCCTCGAAACAGGCCGTATCACCATGACGGGCAGCGGCGCAGAGCTTCTCGCTAACGACGACGTCAAGGCCGCATACCTCGGCACCTGATAATTTCATATTAAATCAGCAAAAGTCCGCATAAGTTTTTATGCGGACTTTTATTTTTCTCAGAGGAATATTTATGACACTTGATAAATTGCCGATTGGAAAAAGCGCTGTAATAGTAAACATAGGCGGGGAAGAAAAGCTGAGATGCCATCTGCTTGATATGGGACTCACACCGCGCACGGAAGTGGCAGTCAGAAAGACTGCCCCTTTCGGCGACCCCATTGAACTGAGCCTTCGCGGATATACCATGACGATACGGAAAGACGATGCCGCCTTAATTGATGTAGAGGTGTGCCGATGATAATTGCTCTTGCGGGAAATCAGAACTGCGGCAAAACAACGCTTTTTAATCAGCTTACCGGCTCAAATCAGCATGTCGGCAATTTTCCCGGCGTAACAGTTGAGCATAAGTTTGGCGCGGTTATCGGCTATAAAAACTGCGAGCTTGTTGACCTGCCGGGCATATATTCGCTACGACCGTATTCGGGCGAAGAGCTTGTAACGCGCAGTTTCATAATCGACGGCAATCCCGATGCAATTATAAACATTGTCGATGCCACCAATATAGAGCGCAACCTTTACCTCACTATTCAGCTTATTGAAATGGGCAAGCCCATGGTGCTTGCGCTGAATATGATGGATGAGCTTCTGGGAAACGGCGGTGCGGTTGATGTAACGAAGCTTTCAAAACTGCTCGGTATACCCGTTGTGCCCATATCAGCCGCGAAAAACGATGGTGTAGACGAGCTTATGCGCATTACATATGAAACCGCAAAAGCAATGCTGAAGCCCAAAATAATTGACTTTTGCACTTATGACCCCGTCTGCCGCTGTATACATAGCATAAGCCGCATTGTTGAGGAACGTGCCAATGCAATCGGTGTCCCGCCGCGCTTTGCGGCAACGAGAGTAATAGAAGCAGACGAGGAAATGTGCGAGCGCCTTGACCTCAGCGAAAACGAGCTGGAGCTTATTGAACATGCTGTGCTCCAGATGGAAAACGAAAGCGGACTTGACCGCAATGCCTCACTTGCGGATATGCGCTACCGCTTCATTGAAAAAATCTGCGCGGAAACCGTTATCAAGTCAAAGGAAAGCCGCGAGCAGCAAAGAAGTATCAGAATAGACAAAATTCTCACCGATAAATACCTTGCAATTCCGACCTTTATCGGAATAATGGCCTTTATATTTTGGATGACCTTTTCTGTCATCGGTCAGCGACTCAGCGACCTGCTGTGCGAAGGGATAGATGCCATAACCGCAATTGTTGACATCGCCTTGAGTGCATACGGCATTAACCCTGTTGTCCACAGTCTTGTGATTGACGGTGTGTTCGCGGGCGTCGGCAGTATGCTTAGCTTTCTGCCCATAATCGTTGTGCTGTTTTTCTTCCTCGCAATACTCGAGGATACGGGCTATATGGCACGCGTTGCCTTTATTACGGATAAGCTTCTCCGACACATCGGACTTTCGGGGAAGAGCATCGTGCCTATGCTTATTGGCTTTGGCTGTTCCGTGCCCGCAATAATGGCAACGCGAACGCTGTCATCAGAGCGGGACAGAAAGATGACGCTTCTTTTGGTGCCGTATATGAGCTGTTCGGCGAAGATACCCATTTACGCCGTCTTTACCGCGGCAATTTTTCCGAAGCACGGCGCACTTGTCATGACCTGCCTTTACCTTGGCGGCATTTTTGTTGCCGTGATTGCTGCGAAACTGCTAAGCAAAACAACGTTTTCGGGAAGCCCCGTGCCCTTTGTGATGGAACTTCCGAACTATCGAATGCCGTCTATAAAAAGCGTTCTGCTTCTCATGTGGGAAAAGGCATTTGACTTTATCCGACGAGCCTTTACAATCATATTTGTTGCAACCATAGTAATCTGGTTTTTACAGCATTTTGACGCACAGCTTAATGTAGTCAGCTCGGACAGCACCCAAAGCCTGCTTGCCATAATCGGCATGCATATAGCACCGTTTTTTGCACCTTTGGGCTTTGCCGACTGGCGCATTGTGACAAGCCTTGTCACGGGCATTATGGCAAAGGAAGCGGTTGTCAGCACCCTCGGAGTTCTGCTCGGTGCAGGAGGACTTGCCTCCGCATTTACGATTAAATCTGCGCTGAGCTTTCTGACGTTCTGTCTGCTGTATACTCCCTGCATTGCCGCAATTTCAACCATAAAGCGCGAGCTTGGAAGCAGGCTCAAAGCCCTGGGAGTTGTAATCGCTCAGTGCTGTACGGCATGGATCGCCGCATACATAGTCTACATCATAGCGGGGGTGGTAATATGAAAGAAATAATTATCCTTTTTCTTCTCGTCGCATGGGCGGTGTTTTCTCTGCGCTCAATCAGAAAGCATAAGTGCGAAAACTGCCCGCGTGAATGCAATAAAAAACCGCAGGTCAGATAGGGCGGTTCACCATAGGTATTTATAGCCTTAAAAGCGCCTGTTTTTAGCAATACGGCGTTAAATCACCTTGAAATACGGCAGTATTCCTTCGGTAATTTGCCTTGTCTTGCAAAAAACATTCAACTTTTAAGGTACTTTGCAGTTTTGAGTCTGCAATTTTGCGTTCAGACAAAATAATAAAAGTACGGGAATACTGGCGTATTTCCGTACTTTTTTATGCAGTATGGGCGGAAAAGGGCGAGTCAAAACCTACAAATCCCTATGGCGAGCCGCCCTGACCTGCGGTTTTGCGTATTTACTGCATTTCAAGTTTTCTTTTCTTTGCCGCTTCTTCGCGTGCCTTGCAAAGCTCTGCCCAGCTGGGCAGGGCTTTGAATGCTTTTGCCATATCTTTCATGTGCTTCGGAATGTCAATTCCCTGAGGACATACCATCGCGCACTGACCGCAGCCCACGCACTGACTCGGCTGCTTGTCGGGACCGAGAGAATCAAGCCTTTGGGCGATGTTCATGCTGGAATAAACGCGCTGGTCGTTATAAAGCGCAATGAGCAGAGGAATGTTAAGCCCTTTCGGACAGCCTTCAACGCAGTAGCCGCATCCCGTGCAGGGAACGGAATTCTTAAGCTTTTCCGCAACCGCAAGGATGACATCACATTCCCCGTCGGAAAGAGCCTTGCGCTCGCCGAAGGTTTTGACATTGTCTTTCATCTGCTCAAGATTGCTCATGCCGCTGAGTATCATTTTTACGTTGGGCAGGCGCTGAAGCCAGCGGAATGCCCATGCGGGAATGCTCTCGTCGGGGCGGAGCGCCTTGAGCTTTGCCTCGTCGTCGCCCAAGTTTGCAAGCTTGCCGCCGCGGACAGGCTCCATAACCCATACGGGGATGCCAAGCTGCGTGAAAAGCTCGTATTTTGCCTTTGCGTTCTGCAAAGTCCAGTCCATGTAGTTGAGCTGAATCTGGCAGAATTCCATACTGTCGCCTGTGTAGTCGAGAAATTCCTTTATGCAGTCCACATCACCGTGGCAGGAAAAGCCCAGATGCTTTATGCGTCCCAGCTTTTTCTGCTCGACGAAGTAATCGAGAATACCCCAGCGGGAATCCTTATAAACTCCGATGGAGTTTTCGTTTACGTTGTGAAGCAGATAGAAATCGAAATAGTCAACTCCGCACTTTTTGAGCTGTTCTTCGAATACCTCTGCGGGATTGTAGCTGTCGCTTATCTGATGACCGGGGAACTTGGTCGCAAGATAGAATTTATCTCTCGGATAGCGTGAAAGGGATTTGCCGATTGCAATCTCGGACATGCTTTCATGGTAGGGATAAGCGGTGTCAAAGTAATTGACTCCGTTTGCTATTGCATAGTCCACCATTTTGTCAACCTGTGCCTGATCGATATCGGCGGGAGTACCGCCTTCGATAATTGGAAGACGCATTGCACCGAAGCCGAGAAGAGAGAGCTTCAGCTCCTGAAAATCACTGTATATCATAGGAATACCTCCGTTCGTTTTCTATCTGAAGTTTAGCACAGGGCAGGGGGTAAGGTCAATAAAAATGCGATGCCTTAAGGCATCGAAAAATCTTACTTATACAAGCCTGTTGTAGTCCTCGCAGGGCTCAATGCTGTCGGGCGGGAAAAATTCATCAAAGGGGAACCTTATGCGGCTGAACATGGTGCAGGGATCGTCCTCGGATGAGCCGATGCATTCCTTGTCGGGCATGCAGTAGTCATAAGCGGGGATGAGAAGCTGGGTGTCGCGCTCAAGCCGTACAATTGAGAACTGCCCGAGTGTGACATAAAGCTGTCTGCCGTTGCTCGAAAGGTCCAGCGCCTCGGGGAACATATCGCAGATGTTTTTGGGAATGTCTCTCTGGTCTCCGCAAAATTCCGATACGGGAGTTTCCACAATGTTCATGTGCAGGGCAATGGGGTCAACGGCATCCACAACTGCAACGGGCATTGCACCGAAGTTGTCGGGAGCACAGCAGTCATCGGAGCTGAACGATTTGACCTTGCCCTCACTGCCGAAGAGCATGACGCGTTTATCGAATATTGCAAGACCTCTTACCGTCTGATTTGCGGGATAGGTCTCGCCGATGACATCGTAGAAGTAGGTGATGTCAACAGTGTAGTAGCCGCGGTTTAAGCTCATTTCTTTGACCGAAACCGCGGTGTACAGCAGGGTGGCGGAGCGGGAGCGAACGCTGAAAGCATTAGCTATGTAAGGAACAGAGCTAACAAGAGGGAATACTCTCAGGTCTTCGACGCAGTCCTTGTCGCGGCAGCTGTCCATTATCTTGCGTGTATTTATGCAGACAGCCTCGCGTATGGTGTCAGAGGAACTGACCGGGCCGGGCACAACTTTGTCTGCCATAAGCACACCTCCAAATCATATTTGAAGCAAAACTTCAATACAGTCTATGCGCAGACTGGGAAATAGTGATAAATATTATTTACATCAATTAAAAATTGGTATATAATAATTTGTCAGATGTTTTACATATGTATTAGCGAACAGGAGCGTTGTCATGGACGAAAGATTTGGCTTCATACATGAAAAACTCGATATAAAAATTCTCATTCTTTTCATCTTACGCAGACTTCCCGGTTCTGTCAGCCGCGAAACCTTGCAGGACCTTGTCCAGTGCGACGGCGGCGTCGGATATTTTGACTTCTCCGACTGCCTGAGCGAGCTTACGGAAAGCGCGCAGGTCATTGAAACCGAGGACGGATACTGCATAAGCGAAAAGGGGGCGTTTAACTGCGAGCAGGTCGAAAGCAGTCTGCCTTTTTCCGTGCGCAAAAAGGCCGAAAAGCTTCTTGCTCCCGAGAAAGAGCGGCTTCGCCGCCTTGCCATGCTCACCGCAAAGCACGAAACGGGTGAGGGCGGATGCACTGTGACTCTTGCCATGTCCGACGGCAAGGGCGAGATTATTCACATGGATTTTCTCTGTGCAGGCGAGGAACAGGCAAAGCGCATCGAGAAAAACTTTAAACATAACGCCGAGGAGATATACGGAAAAATAATCTCCATGCTCGACGAATAACATAGCAAAGGAATTATAAGATATGCAGGCATTCATCCCCGAAGGCTACCAGAGCCTTCTCAGCATTTACGATACACAAAAGGCAATCAGCCTGTTAAAGAGACTTTTTGAGGATAAGCTGGGCGCACTGTTAAACCTCTATCGCGTTTCCGCACCCCTTTTTGTAGATGAGCATTCCGGCCTTAACGATAACCTCAACGGCTATGAGCGCCCCGTTTCTTTTGATATTCTGCGCTCCGACGCAACGGCGCAGGTCGTTCAGTCCCTTGCAAAATGGAAGCGCCTTGCTCTTAAGCGCTATTGCTTCTTCCCGGGCAAGGGTCTTTACACCGATATGAACGCAATCCGCCGCGACGAGGATGAGCTGGATAACCTCCACTCAATCTATGTTGACCAGTGGGACTGGGAAAAGGTAATCCTGCCCGAAAACCGCTGTCTTGACTATCTCAAGCTGACGGTTATGGATATAGTAAAAGCCGTATGCGACACGCAGGACACCATGCAGGCAATTTACCCCCAGCTTCAGAGCCTCGGCAAGCTTGAGCGCAACGTGACCTTTGTCACATCTCAGGAGCTTGAGGATATGTACCCCGACATGTCATCAAAGGAGCGCGAAAACACCTTCGTAAAAGAGCATAAAACTGTTTTCATCATCGGTATCGGCGGTGCTCTTAAATCCGGCAAGCCCCATGACGGACGTGCACCCGACTATGACGACTGGAGCTTAAACGGCGATATTTTGTTCTGGGATGACCTGCTTGACTGCGCAATGGAGATTAGCTCCATGGGTATCCGTGTGGACTCCGAGTCAATGGACAGACAGCTTGCCGCCGCTGACTGCGACGACAGACGCGAGCTTCCCTACCATAAGATGCTCTTAAACGACGAGCTTCCGCTGACAATCGGCGGCGGCATCGGTCAGTCAAGACTTTCCATGCTGCTTCTCGGCAAAGCTCACATCGGCGAGGTGCAGGCATCCATATGGGATGCGTCAACAGAGAAGCTCTGCGCGGAAAACGGCGTAATCCTGCTGTAAGGAGTATATATAATGGTAGATTTTATTGAAATATTAAAAGTAATAATCCTCGGCATAGTCGAGGGTGTAACAGAATGGATCCCCATTTCCAGCACAGGCCATATGCTCCTGGTTGATGAGTTTATACATATGAACATGACCGAAGAATTTAAGGAAATGTTCTTCTATGTAATCCAGCTGGGCGCAATACTGGCTGTTGTAATCCTGTTCTGGAAAAAAATGTGGCCATTCCAGACAAAAGACAAGGTAAAGCCTTTTGTAAAGAAAAATACCTTTGCAACGTGGATTAAGGTTGTCATCGCCTGCATCCCCGGCACAATCGTAACCCTGCTCTTTGACGATTACATCGAAGCACATCTCCATACTCCCACGGTCATCGCCATTGCGCTCATATTCTACGGCGTTCTGTTCATAGTGATTGAAAACTGGAACAAAAAGCGTACACCGAAAACCATGGAGCTTGATGATATCAGCTATAAGACCGCATTTCTGATCGGTCTTTTCCAGGTGCTTTCAATAATCCCCGGCACATCACGTTCCGGCGCCACCATTATCGGGGCTCTTATTCTGGGCGTTTCCCGCGTTGCCGCGGCTGAGTTTACCTTCTTCCTTGCAGTGCCCGTAATGATAGGCATGTCGGGAATCAAGATTATAAAATTTGGCCTTCATTTCAGCTCTGCCGAGGTGATAATTCTTGCGGTGGGCTGTATCGTGGCATATCTCACGTCTGTACTTGTTATCAAGTTCCTCATGAGCTATATAAAGAAAAAGGACTTCAAGCTCTTCGGCTGGTACCGCATTGTACTGGGTATCATAGTACTTGCATACTTCTGGCTGTTTTAATTAGCAATTATGGCTGAGCGATAAACCGCTCAGCCTCCGCGCAGGGTTAGTACATCGGTAGTACATGGGCTTCCCAAGCCTATGAGGCGGGTTCGACTCCCGTACCCTGCTCCAAAAGAAAAAGCACCCGAAAGGGTGCTTTTTCTTTTGAGCGACGCACGGGCGTCGCTTTTATCCGCTTCGCTCAATTTATGCGAGAGGGGATAACCAATCCCCTCTCACGCTCTCCCCATGCAAACTTCGATAGAGGGAATAACCAATCCCCTCTCGTGCTCACCCCATGCAGAATTTGCAACAGGAGAGGGCTATTTCACCACTTTAATTCGCAAAAGTTACAAATTAGAAACAAGTCTGAGCATACATAGTAATTTTCTCCGTCAAAATATACTATTTGAAGTGTGGCATTTTTACATTTCCCACGAAAAAAATAAGCAGAATTGACTGATGTGTCTAAAAATGGTATATTATTTTTGTTAAAAACTCAAAATGAGGAAAATTTTAATAGGAGGAAGAAATGAAGAAAACCACCAGAATTCTAAGCATTGTTCTTGCAGTTGTTATGGCAGTCAGCCTCATGGTTATGCCTGCTTCCGCTGCAAGCAACGACAAGACTGATGGTACCAAGTATCAGACCGTATTTATTCACGGCCTGCTCGGCTTTGGTTACAATGACAACATCAGTAACCTTCTCTGCTACTGGGGCATGACCTCCGGTAACATGATTGACTACCTGACCGGCAACGGCTATGACGTTGTCAACGCATCCGTCGGCCCCTGCTCCAGCTGCTGGGACCGCTGCTGTGAGCTTTACGCACAGCTGACCGGTACTAAGACCGACTACGGTGCGGCACACTCTTCCAGAGTTGCAGCTGACTATGCAAACTCCGCAAACAACCTTAAGCACGACCGTTACGGCCGTGACTACACAGGCGGCGCTATCGTCGATAACTGGGGCCCCATCTATAAGAACGGCAAGGTCACCGGCTGGTACGACAATAAGCTGAACCTCATCGGCCATTCCTTCGGCGGCCCGACCTCCACCATGTTCCTTCAGCTCCTCGCTTACGGCGATGCTGACGAAATCGCATGGGGCAAGCAGCAGGCTGCAAAGAACGGCGGCGACTGGCATGATTACGTATCTCCTCTGTTCTGGGGCGACTATGACGGCCAGTACCTCATTAACTCCGTAACCTCTCTGGCAGGCGTTCTTAACGGCACCACCTTCCTCAGTACCTGCAGAACCGAGGGCGAAGTTATCATGACCATCTTGACCGAGCTCGGCAACACCATCGGCCGTACCGGTTTCTCCTACATCTATGACTTCCAGCTTGAGCACTTCGGCATCACCAACCCCATGGGTGTAAGCCCCAGCGCAAGTGATATGAAGGCATGGCTCCAGACAAAGCAGGTAAGCGAATTCCTCGACGGATATGACAATGCACTTTGGGATCTGTCCATCGATGGCTGCAACGACCTGAAGCAGGGCTGGGATACCTTCGATAATGTTTACTACTTCTCCTACGCAGGCAACCTGACCAACAGAGAGCCTGTTACCGGCAACTATGTTCCCGACCCCGCAATGCTCGTTCTCTTCTGGCCCTTCTCCACAAAGATCGGCAGCTTCGATTACAGCTATGAGCAGGTTAAGGACATCCACGGCGGCTATGTAAGCAACATTACAAGCGATTGGCTCCCTAACGACGGCATGGTTAACACCATTTCCGCACGTTATCCCATCGGCGCGGCTCAGAAGCCCTACGATGCAAACAACATCGAGCGCGGCATCTGGCAGTGGAAGGATATGCGTTATGACCACATGACCTTCTGCGGCGGTCTGCTTGACCCCAATGTAATTACTCAGCCTCAGGAAACCAGACGTTTCTACACTGAGCTTATGCAGAACATTGCAAAGACCACTCCCGTTGACAAGGGCAGCAATGCAAACGCAGGTCGTTTCGTTGACGTTCCCAGAAACATGTGGTGCTACAACGATGTTGAGTATGTATACAAAGAAGGCCTCATGAAGGGCGTTGACGCAACTCACTTCAAGCCCAACTCACCCATGACCCGTGCACAGTTTGCAACTGTCATCTACCGCATGGCAGGCTCTCCCGCATCCAAGGGTGCAGAACCCTTCAACGATGTATCCGACAGCTACTGGGCACACGATGCAATCGCATGGGCATACAACAACGGTATCATCAAGGGCTTCGACAGCAAGACCTTTGCACCCGACAGCTGCATCACCCGTGCACAGATGGTAGCAATGCTTTACCGCTACGAGGGATGCCCCTCCGTATCCGGCAACCTCAATGCATATAAGGACGGCGCATCCGTTCCCGCATTTGCAGCTGACGCACTTGTATGGGCAACCAATAAGGGCGTAATCAACGGCTTCAATGACGGCACTATCGGCGCAAACAATACCGCAACCCGCGGCCAGATGGCAACCATTATTGCCCGTTACGACAAGCTGTAAGCTTAAACGAATTTAAAGACAGTACCCAATCGGGTACTGTCTTTTTTATACTAATTATCAAATTGACAATTGCATATAATTGAGATATATTTTAGTTTAGATTATTCTATGTCATGGACGGAAGCCTATGGAAGATTACATGATAGCATTACCCGGCTGGGAGCTTGTCCGCTGTATAGGAAGCGGAAGCTCCGGCAAGGTGTATGAGCTGAAGAAAAACGATAAATACGGCGGCGATTTTCGCTCTGCGCTCAAGGTTATTTCGGTCCCGTCAAGCCAGCAGGAATATGACGAGATGAAACGCACCATGAGCGAATATGCCATGCGCGCCAAACTCAGAGACAAGGTTGAGAGCATAAGCAACGAATACCGTCTTATGGGAGTTCTGAAGGGGCATCCCAATATCGTAAACTGTGAGGACACCATGATTGTTCCCCATACCGACGATATCGGCTGGGATGTATATATCCGCATGGAGCTTCTCAATTCACTGCCCGATTATGTGCACGAAAACGGCCTCACAATAGCGCAGGTCATTAAAATCGGCACAGATATCTGCAGTGCCCTTGAGCTTTGCCGTCAGAATGGAATTATCCACCGCGATATTAAGCCGCAGAATATCTTCGTCAGTAAATACGGAGATTTCAAGCTTGGCGACTTCGGCGTTGCAAGAGAAGAGAATATCCGCGGTGCCGCCGACAAGGTGGGTACATATGCATATATGGCACCCGAGGTATATAAGAACAAGGCTTATGACGAGAGCGTTGATATATATTCTCTCGGCATGGTGCTCTATTGGCTCTTAAATGACCGCAGAGGCCCGTTTTTACCTCTCGGCGGAGAACTGACTTCCCAGCAGACAGCGGATGCACAGCTGCGCAGATTCCGCGGTGAGGCACTGCCCGCACCGAAAAACGGAAATGCCGCGCTGAAAAAGGTTGTACTCAAGGCCTGCGCATATAACAGGGAAGACCGCTTCCAGACTCCGACCGAGTTCAAAAAGGCGCTCAGCCTTGCCGCGGCAGGAAAAATGTATCAGTCAGCAGCTGATATTGATGACGAGGCAACAATCCGCGAGGAAGCTCCCGTAAGACCGCAGACAAGTCAGCCCGTCAATGTTCCCAAGCAACCTCGTGAGACATATCAGAAGCCCCAACCGCGTCCTGCGCCTGTGTATAAGCCCGCCGCTCCCGTTGCGAGAGTGGAGGAGGAAGACGAAGGCAAAAGCGGTATGACAGGTGTAATCGTACTTCTTGCACTTTTAATAGTCGCTCTTATTGTAGCTGTCGGTTTTTACTTTGTTAATCACAGCGATATCTTCGACGGTGACAACCACGGCTCAAGACCTTCGATTTCCGAAACCGAAGAGCCGGAGGAATCGACGAAAATAACCGATATAACAATCAATTACCCCCAGCTTGAGCTTATTGAGGGCGGCAAGGACCAGCTCGCGGTCAACTTTGAACCTGATCTCGGCCCGACCGATGATGAGCCTAAGCTTGTGTGGAAGAGCAGTGCGGATAATATCGTAACCGTTGATGAAAAAGGCAATGTTGAAGGCATTAAAGCCGGCACCGCAACTGTAACTGTCAGACTTAAGGATTCAAATATTTACGATGAATGCCTCGTAACCGTCAAGGAACCTGTTCTGGAGAAGATTGATATTGAATCAACTCCCGACAAGCTTGTTTATTCCTACGGTGAGTCTCTTGACCTGACAGGGCTTGTAATACGTGCATATTACAGCAACGATACCGTTGAGAGAATTACCGACTTGAGCAAGATTTCCGCTTACTGCGACCTTGAAACCCTCGGTTCTACAACCGTAACGGTAACCTACGAGGGCAAAGCCGCAACATTCGATGTTCGTGTAACATTATTCTGAACGAAAAACTCACAGACCTGAGGTCTGTGAGTTTTTTGCGCCTTGAAATACAACGGATTTAATGATATATTTAATAAAATAGGGATACTATAATATAATATATTATTTCATGGAGGATAAAGCCATGAGTGAAGAGATATTCAGAAAGAAAAGTCTTGATAAAATCAAATCTCCCGAAAGCCTCGATGATTACGTCAGAGTAACCAATCCTACCGTGTGGCTTCTGCTTGCGGCAGTTATTATACTGCTTGTCGGCGCGGTAATATGGGGCACCTTCGGCCATATCGTTACAAGCGTTGACGGTGATATGCACGTTAAAAACGGCGAAGCATTCTGCTATGTTGCCGCTGAGGACATATCCGAGGTTGAGGTCGGCATGAGCGTTGAAAGCGGAGATGCCGTAGGTACGGTAACTGAAATTGACGCAGCCAAATCATGCGTTAACGTGGATATAGACCTTGATGACGGCCACTACGATGCAAAGATAGTTGTTGAGAGCATCAGACCCGCAAGTTTTGTTGTAAACTGAGGTGAGCCATGGCAGATAAGATAAAAAAGCCCGTTATAAAGGGCGTTGCCAAGGTACCCGTGGTAATGCAGCTTGAAGCGCTTGAATGCGGTGCGGCATGCCTTACCATGATACTGGCATATTACAACAAATGGATACCCCTTGAGCAGATTCGCGCCGACTGCGGCGTATCACGCGACGGCTCAAACGCGATGAATGTGCTCAAGGCGGCACGTCACTACGGACTTGAAGCAAAGGGTTACAGATATGAGCCCGAAGCGCTTAAAGAGAGTGGCAGCTTTCCGTGCATAATCCACTGGAATTTTAACCACTTTGTCGTGCTTGACGGCTTCAAAAACGGCAAAGCATATCTGAACGACCCCGCCCGCGGCAACTATTCCGTTTCCATGCAAACCTTTGACGAGTCGTTTACGGGCATCTGCCTTATGTTCGAGCCCACCGAGAGCTTTGAGCCCTCGGGTAAGCCCAAGAGCATGATTGATTTTGCGAAAAAGCGTCTTAAGGGCACGGGTGCGGCGGTTGCATTTACCGCGCTTACGGGAATAATCGGTGCACTTATCGGTGTTATAAGCCCCGGATTTTCAAGAGTTTTCCTCGACAGACTGCTGACAGGACAGAACCCGAACTGGGCGGGACCGTTTCTCGGTCTGCTTGCCGCGTTCTACCTCATTCAGATTGCAATGAGCGCTCTGCAGGCGGTTTACAGCCTGCGCATAACGGGCAAAATGGCGGCGGTCGGCAACGCAAACTATATGTGGAAGATTCTGAAAATGCCCATGGAGTTTTTCTCCCAGCGCATGACGGGTGATATTCAAGGTCGTCAGGGCTCCAACGCAAGCATTGCAAATATACTTATAAACACCTTCGCGCCTCTTGCACTGCAGGCGGTTATGATGGTGTTCTACCTTGTTGTAATGCTGCGCTACAGCGTGCTTCTGACCGTTGTCGGCATAGGCTCGCTTTTCATTAACGCATCCGTTTCGGGCTACATATCTATAAAGAGAATTAATATCACCCGAGTTTCCATGCGCGACAGCGCAAAGCTTGCATCGTTAACCTCCGCAGGCATCAGCATGATTGAAACCATCAAGTCCAGCGGCGCGGAAAACGGCTATTTTGCAAAGTGGTCGGGCTATCAGGCAAGCGTAAATGCGCAAGAGGTTAAGTTCGCAAAGATTAATCAGTATCTGGGCATGATACCCCAGTTCGTTTCGACCCTTGCCAACAGCGCCGTGCTTATCCTCGGCGTATGGCTTACAATGGAGGGCAAGTTTACCGTCGGTATGGTCATGGCATTTCAGGGCTTTCTGACTTCATTCATGTCGCCTGCGCTGAGCCTAGTTTCCGCTGGTCAGACTCTGCAGGAAATGCGCACCCAGATGGAGCGCGTCGATGACGTTATGGAATACCCCGACGACAGTGCCTTTGCCGAAGAGGGAGAGGAAACCGAATATAAAAAGCTCAGCGGAAATATTGAAATCAAAAATGTGGTGTTCGGCTATTCTCCGCTTGCAGAGCCTCTGATTAAGGACTTCAGCCTCAGCATAAAGCAGGGTCAGTCGGTTGCAATAGTCGGCGGCTCGGGCTGCGGTAAAAGCACGATGTCAAAGCTCATTTCGGGACTTTATAAGCCCTGGAGCGGAGAAATCCTGTTTGACGGCAAGCACCTTAACGAAATTGATTCAAGCGTATTCCACGGCTCGGTTGCCGTTGTTGATCAGGACATTATCCTGTTTGAGGACACAATCGCAAATAACATTAAAATGTGGGATAACTCCATCGAGGACTTCGAGATGATTCTCGCGGCACGCGATGCCCGGATTCACGACGATATTATGCTGCGCCCCTTAGGATATCAGCATAAGCTGATTGAAGGCGGCAAGGACTTTTCGGGCGGTCAGCGTCAGCGCATTGAAATTGCCCGCGTTCTTGCTCAGGATCCCACGGTTGTTATACTTGACGAAGCGACCAGCGCCCTTGACGCAAAGACCGAATATGAAGTTGTCAAGGCAATCCGCGACCGCGGCATCACATGCATAGTCATAGCCCACAGACTTTCCACAATCCGCTCATGCGATGAGATAATCGTCATGCGCAAGGGCGAGATTGTTGACCGCGGCACCCATAAGGAACTCATGGCAAAGAGCGAGCTTTATAATGAGCTCGTTGCCAGCGAATGAGGAGGTGAGGGAATGAGTTGGTTTGACGAACAGCTTCGATACAGAAAAGACGTTGACGATGAAAACCTCTCTGAAGCCATTGACAGCATCGCAGGTGCCGTTATGGGCAAGCGCCTCACCGAGGCATATGAGAGCCATGAAATCGCCCAGTCTGCAATCGAAGAAATCCTTAAATTCTATCATCTCAAGATGAAAACCGATGAGCTTCCTCCTCAGGCGGATACTCTTGATGAACAACTTGATTACCGCCTGCGGCCTTTCGGCATAATGCGCCGCACGGTCACCCTTGATAAGGGCTGGTATAAAAATGCCGTTGGCCCCATGCTGGGCACAATGAAAGAAAACGGCTCGGCCGTTGCCCTTATTCCAAGTAAATTTTCGGGCTACGTATATTATGATTTTGAAACGGGAAAGCGAATTAAGCTCAACCGTAAAACCGAAAAGCTCATTGATACCGAAGCGGTGTGTTTTTATAAGCCTCTGCCGCTGAGGTCGCTGAAAATACGCGATTTAATAGGCTTCATGCTTGAACAGCTCAGCGTTTCGGATATAGTGCTTTATATCGGCATGATGGCGGTAACGGCATTGCTCGGCCTGCTTTCGCCCATGTTCACAAGATGGCTGTTCGGTGATGTACTCGAAAGTGGAAATCTTCAGGTTCTGCTTGCTCTTGCAAGTTTTATGCTGAGCTTTTCAATCTGCCAGCTGTTCATATCGGCGTTCCAGTCGTTTGTAAACAGCAGGGTAAGCATAAAGCAGAATATCGCCGTTCAGGCAGCGGTTATGAACAGAGTGATGAACCTGCCTGCCACCTTCTTCAAAGATTATTCCGCAGGCGAACTGAGTCAGCGCTCGTCATACGTTCAGTCTTTGTGTTCAACCCTTATGAATACAATTACAACGACGGGACTTTCGTCGCTGTTTTCGCTTATATACATAGGCCAGATTTTTGCCTTTGCTCCTGCACTTGTGGTACCGTCAATCGCGGTAACGCTCATTCTTCTTGTGCTGACAGTCGCAGTTGCCCTTGCTCAGATGCGCATAACCAAGGAGCGCATGGAAATATCCTCAAAGACAAGCGGCATGACCTATTCGCTCATAAGCGGAATTCAGAAGATTAAGCTTGCGGGTGCGGAAAAGCGCATGTTCTCCCGCTGGGCAAGGCAGTATGCAAAGGAAGCAAAGCTCACATATAATCCGCCCACATTCGTTAAAATGAGCGGAACGATAAACCTTGCCGTATCCCTTGCGGGTACTCTGCTTCTTTATTACTGCGCAATTAAGAGCGGCGTTTCCGTTGCCGATTACTACGCATTCAACTCCGCCTACGGCATGGTATCCGCGGCGTTTATGTCCTTTGCGGGCATAGCTACCACCATTGCGGGCATAAAGCCCACACTTGAGATGGCAAAGCCGATTATGGAGGCAGAGCCCGAGGTGAGCGAGGGTAAGGAAATAATAAGAACTCTGCACGGCAATATCGAGCTGAGCCATGTGTCTTTCCGATATGACGACGGTATGCCCAACGTTATTGATGACCTTTCGCTCAAGGTTAAAAGCGGCGAATATCTTGCAATCGTAGGTTCAACGGGTTGCGGCAAAAGTACGCTTTTACGCCTGCTTCTCGGCTTTGAAAAACCGCAGATTGGTTCAATCTACTATGACCGCCATGATATATCCCGAGTCGATATCAAATCGCTTCGCCGTAAAATCGGCGTTGTCATGCAGGACGGAAAACTCTTCCTCAGTGATATCTATTCAAATATCGTAATCTCAGCGCCTCAGCTGACTCTTGACGAAGCATGGGAGGCGGCAGAGATTGCATCCATAGCCGACGATATACGCAATATGCCCATGGGTATGCACACAATCATATCCGAGGGTCAGGGCGGCATATCGGGTGGTCAGCGCCAGCGCCTTATGATAGCCCGCGCCGTTGCGCCGAAGCCTAAAATCCTCATGTTCGACGAGGCGACAAGCGCACTTGACAATGTTACGCAGAAAAAGGTCTCCGACGCAATCGACAGCCTTAACTGCACCCGCATTGTCATAGCTCACCGCCTCAGCACAATCCGTCATGCCGACCGCATCATTTTCCTGCATCAGGGCAAAATCCTTGAGGACGGCACCTATGATGAGCTCATCGCGAAAAACGGCTACTTTGCCGAGCTTGTTGAGCGCCAGCGCATAGACATAGACGCAGATTAAAATTAAAAGAACGAACGGAAAACCGTTCGTTCTTTTTTATTTGCTTACGGGGCACTGCATACCCGTGCTGTCAATCATGTAATCGCCTGTGAGAAGAAGCTGTGATATTGGAACAATCTTGTATCCGTCGGCTTGAAGTGCCTCAATGATATCGGGGAGTGCCTCGGGAGTGTTCTCGGCGGCATTGTGGAAGAGAATGATACTGCCCGACTTGACGTTGTTAAGTACTCTCGAGGTAATCTCATCTGCGCTCAGACCTTTCCAGTCAAGACTGTCAACATCCCACTGAACGGGAGTGACCCCCATGCCGTTGACAGTCTTAATAACAAGGTCGTTGTATTCGCCATATGGACACCTGAAAAGGGTAGGACGCACACCCGTGACGTTTTCAATCTTATCGTTGCAGGTGTTTATGTTTTCCTTAATCTCAGCCTCGCCTAAGGACGCAAAGTGGGCATGGTCGTTGGAGTGTCCCATGACCTCGTTGCCTGCATCGGAAAGTGCTTTGACCGATTCGGGATATTTGTCAACCCATTGCCCGACAACAAAGAATGTCGCGTTAATATCGTACTTTTTCAGCGTGTCAATAAGTGTCTGCGTGTCCTCGTTGCCCCATGCCGCATCAAAGGAAATAGCGACAGTCTTGTCATCTCTCTGCACACAATAGATAGGAAGCTGTCTTTCCTCGGCAGAAACGCCCACAATGGCGGGGCTGTTCACCGCCCAGAACATAACCGCAACAAAGGCGACAAGTGCAATGCCCGAAACAAGCCCCTTCCGGCCTTTGAGCTTATTGATTAGTTTTTTCAATTCATTTCCCTCCAAAGGTTTTTTGTACATCCTATGTCTGTCCCTCGGAGAAAATGCAAAAATCCACGGTGATTAAACCGCGGATTTTATCCTAAAAGTTTCTGATATGTAACGCCGAATGCCTCGCGTATGAAATAGTTGAGCCTTACGGAGGGATGAGCTGTTTTTGCGGGAACACCTAAGAGGTCAAGGTTTAATCCTTTTCCGATAAGCTTTGCGCGGTAAATGTGATATTCGCTTGTGCATACGGCAACCCTTGCCCCGTCGGGAATAAACTCTGCTGAGTTTTTAAGGTTTTCGTATGTGGAAAATGATTTGCCCTCTACAATTATTCCGTCCTCGCGGATGCCGCCCTCAAGAAGCAGACGCTTCATAACCTCGGCTTCGGATACAACCTCGTCATTGCCCTGACCGCCGCTCACGATTGCGATACAGTCGGGATAGCGGTTTAAGTAGTCAATCGCCGCATCGCAGCGTTCCGTCATGGAAAGGGAGGGCGTTTCGCCGTAAATTGCCGCACCGAGAACGATAAGATAATCAGCACGCTGTTCCGTGTCGCCGCCTGATGCTTTTACTATTGGAACCTCGACAATTATGAAGTACACAACACCGATTGCAAGTATAACAGCAATAATCTTCTTGAGCTTTTTTCCGATGAAGCTGAAGAGGAGAATAACAAAACCGATGAAGATTAAAACAGTGCCGTTAAAGTCCTGACCTGTAAACAGAAAACCGAGGCAGAGTCCTGCGATTATGAGGAAAAGAGAAAGCTTTTTCATTCGCTCAGCTCCTCCCAGCGCGTGTACGCTTCGAGAAGCTTTTCGTTAAGCTCGTCCTTCTCGGTGCCTATCTCCATGAGCTTCTGATAGTCTGTTGCATTTTCCTGTTCTTTTTCTTCAAGCTTTGCAATATCCGTTTCAAGTTTCGCAATCTCTTTTTCAAGCTTCTGAAGCTGTTTTGCGACATTGGGAGTGCCTTTTTTCTTCGGCACTTCCTTTTTCTGCGGCGCCTGCTTTGCCGCCTGAGTGAAAACAGCCTGCCGCGCCATGTATTCCTTGAAATCGGAATAGCCTCCGCGGTAGTCGGTAATCACGCCGTTTTCAAGATACCATATGCGGGTTGCAAACTTCTCGATGAAGTATCTGTCGTGGGATACAAAGAGCAGTGCTTCGTCGTACTGCGATACCGCATCCTCCATCCATTCGCGGCTTGCGATGTCCAGATGGTTTGTGGGCTCGTCGAGGATGAGGAAGTTAATATCACTGCCCATGAGCATGCAAAGGCGCAGACGGCTTTTCTCGCCGCCTGAGAGTGCGCCGACACGGGTGAGCACGTCCTCTCCGCGAAAACCGAATGCACCCAGTCTGTCGCGCGCCTCCTGAGGCTGACAGCGGCAGTCGTAGAGCATGGTGTCAATTAGATTTCGGCTTTCGTCCGTGAATGAAATAATCTGCGGAAGATACGCAGGACGCACGGACGGCCCAGTGTAAAGATAACCGCCGTCGGGCGCTTCTTTCTGCATAATCATCTTTATAAGAGTTGACTTTCCCGTGCCGTTATCGCCGATGAGTGCAATGCGCTCTTTGCCTGTGACGGTGAGGGATAAA
>JAZLFI010000139.1:0-3348 GCA_045615725.1 Oscillospiraceae bacterium | reverse complement strand
GCACGCTGTTGGAGTCATATGCTCACAAACGGACGCTTCGGCTATCTGGCGACTGACTGCGGCTGCGGCAACATGTGGCATATAAATGCTCGCGAAATGCGCATTAACGACTGGGCAAACAATCCCTACGGCACAAGCGGTCCCGAGAAGCTGGAGATAGTCTTACCCGACGGACGATACAGTCTTTTTGCGGCAAACGACGGCATACCCTGCCGCGTTAAATTCGGCTTCGGCTTTGCCTGCTGGGAAAAGGATTTCGGTGACTTCGGAACGCGGCTGACCGCATTTATTCCGACGGATACAGACGCAAGAGTTTTCATCCTTGAATTTACGGGCGAAGCTGACGCTCAGATTGAATGGCTTACCGAGCTTCAGCTTTCGGACAGCAGGGATAACGAAACCGCAGTTTCATGTAATTATGTAAACTCAATATTCAATGCAATCGGTGAGCGTGCATATCTCAAAAACAGTGTTTTCTCTGGAACGGCATCGCATGAGCCCGAGGCATGGACCTGCGACCTGAATTCGTTCCTGCGCGGAGATTTTAACGGCATGACAAAAGAGAATATTCCCGTATTCGGTGCGCGCTTCCCCGCAGTTAATATGATTATTGCCTGCGGATGCTGTGAGTCGGATAAGCTTATTTCATTATGTAAACTTGATGAAGCTATGAGCGCATTGAATAATGTTAAAAGCTTCTGGGCGGAAAGGCTGTGCTTTAAGTGCAGCGGCGATAAGGCGCTTTCTCATATGCTGAACGGCTGGGCGGTGTATCAGACGATTGCATGCCGTCTTATGGGCAGGTGCTCTATATATCAGAGCGGCGGTGCAACAGGTTTCCGCGACCAGCTTCAGGATGCGGTGAACATGCTCCTTATCTCGCCTGAATACGCAAAAACGCAGATTCTGACAAGCTGTGCGCACCAGTATCTTGAGGGTGACGTTATGCACTGGTGGCATCCTCATCCCGAGGGCGACAAGGGCGTGCGCACCCGCTGTTCCGACGATATGCTGTGGCTTGTATGGGCGCTCTGCGAGTATGTTGAAAAGACTGGCGATGCCGATTTCTGTGCGCGTACTATGCATTATGTTAACTCTGATGAGCTGTATTCCTATGAGCATGACAGATACGAAACGCCACGGTATTCCGACCGCGAGGACAGCGTATTCGAGCACGCCGAACGTGCGCTCCGCCGCTGTTACAGCCGTGGCACGGGTATGCACGGTCTGCTTCTTTTCGGAAGCTGTGACTGGAACGACGGCATGGACTCTGTGGGCGGTGAAAGTGTATGGCTCAGCTGGTTTTTCGCTCACTGCGCACGGCGCTTCGCCGACCTGGCTGTGTTATTATGTAAACCAAACGCCGAGGACTTCCGCGAAATGGCGGCTAAGGTCGGAAAGGCGGCGGACTCAGCATGGGACGGAGAATGGTATCTGCGCGGCTACTGGCCCGACGGCGAGGCAATCGGCAGCGCAAAGAACACCGACTGCCGCATTGACTCTATTTCGCAAAGCTGGGCGGCATTCTGTCAGGATGCGTCAAACAGCAAGATAGACAGAGCCCTTGATTCCGCGCTCAGCGAGCTTTTTGACCGCGACAATAAAATCGTGAAGCTCTTCACTCCCCCGTTTTACGGTGAGGGTCGTGACCCGGGATATATAAAGAGCTATGGCCCGGGCTTCCGCGAAAACGGCGGTCAGTACACCCATGCGGCAATATGGCTTGCCGAGGCATGCATAAAGCGGGGACGTGAAAAGGACGGATACGATATTCTTCTCTCGCTTCTTCCCGAAAATCACGACATGCACAGGTATATGGCAGAGCCCTTTGTCATACCCGCCGATGTCTACTCCTGCCCCGAACACACGGGCGAGGCAGGCTGGACATGGTACACCGGCTCATCGGGCTGGTATTTCCGCGTTTTCTGCGAGGAGGTATTGGGACTCAGACTCTGGAACGGCATGCTGTATATCCGTCCCGCTCTGCCCGACAGGTATCAGAATCTCTCTTTCTCGGTAAAAGGGCATAAAATTCAGTTTAACAGCGGAAATATCTTCCTCGACGGTGAAATTTACGACGGAAAAGGTATACCATACTTTGAATAAATGTGTTATACTGTGTTATTAATAAAAATTATCCTGTGAAGGAGGTTTTTCACATGAAAACCGTCAGAACAGAAATAATGCCCGGTGTATGGCTCACCGCTATAAAGACAGATAAGTTCAAGACAAGCTGCATGAGCGTCAATCTGCTCACTCAGCTTGAGCGCGAAACCGCGTCCATGAACGCGGTTATCCCCTACGTTCTCCGCCGAGGCACAAGCATGCATCCCGACATGGAATCCATTGCCGAGGAGCTTGACAGCATGTACGGTGCCTGCGTTGAGCCCGTTGTCCGCAGAATAGGCGAAATTCAGACAGTCGGCTTTTTTGCCAGCTTTGCAGACGATAAGTTCATCCCCGACGGTGAAGGCGTTGCGGAAAAGCTTGCTGGACTTATGGGTGAAATACTGCTTTCCCCTAACACCAAGGGCGGACTTTTCCTTCCCAAATATGTTGAAAGTGAAAAGGACAAGCTTCTTGAGCTTATCCGAAGCAAGATAAACGAAAAGCTCGGTTACTCCGTTCAGCGTCTGTTCGAGCAGATGTGCTGCTTCGAGGACTTTGCCGTTCCCAAGTTCGGCACCGAGGACACTGCGGAAAACATCTACTATCAGAAGCTGACAAAGCACTACCGCAACCTTATCTCCACCTGCCCCGTTGAAGTTTTCTACTGCGGCAGTATGGACGATGAAAAGATTGCGGATATCCTCCGCGATGCCCTCTGCGGAATGCCCAGAGGCGAGATTAACTACGATATCGGCACCGACATCCGCATGAACGCAGTTGAGGACAAGGTGCGTGAATTTAGCGACAAGATGAGCGTTACTCAGGGCAAGCTTGTCATGGGTTACCGCCTCGGCGATATCATGGAGGACCCCGACCTTGCGGCAATCTATGTATTTAATGCGGTCTACGGCGGCTGTGTCACCTCAAAGCTGTTCATGAACGTCCGCGAGAAGCTTTCGCTTGCATATTTTGCAAGCTCCGTTGTGGATACCCATAAGGGAATTATGCTTGTATATTCGGGTATTGATTTTGACAAACTCGAGGATGCAAAGGCTGAGATTATCGCTCAACTTGAGGACGTTAAAAACGGCGTTGTCACCGACG
Source organism: Oscillospiraceae bacterium (assembly GCA_045615725.1). GTDB lineage: Bacteria > Bacillota > Clostridia > Oscillospirales > Oscillospiraceae > F23-B02. The sequence continues at coordinate 135 of JAZLFI010000139.1, read as the reverse complement.
ATGAGCTTAACGCGGCAAAGAGCAGTGTTTCCTCTTCCCTGCGCGCGGCTATGGACTCTCAGGGTGAGCTTGAGGGCTTCTATCTTGCAAACGCTCTCGACGGTCTTGACTTTGACCCCATGGAGCTGGCAGAGC
>JAZLFI010000138.1:0-2221 GCA_045615725.1 Oscillospiraceae bacterium | reverse complement strand
ATCTCCTCGTATAATAAATTTCAAAGTTAACATTTCAGGTATCAACAGGCTATGGAATACCCGTGATACAATAGCTGTAGGACAGCAGGGACAAGTTCTTACATCTCCGGTTGAGCCGCAAGGCTGCTTCATAAGAAGTCCGTTCCCCTGAACCGGAAGTTCGCTGCCAACACACTGGCTGTTTGCCGGGTACGAGACCGCCCTTTCAGCAGTGAGGGTTATCGCATCGGTCTGCTCCGGAATGATTCTGATACGCGAGGTTGCTGTTGCTCCGGTTATCATGGGTATTCCATAGCCTGCTGACCTGAAATCCCACAACGGGGAGGTGAGAAAATGAATCAGTTATACGTTGGCATTGATGTAGGGAGTGCGAAGAACGCCGCTTACCTGATGATGCCGGACGGAAGCAAGCACAGCAGTTTTTCCGTGCAAAACGATCCGGGCGGTGCTAAACTGTTAAGCGAGAGAATCGTGTCGGCACTCACCGCGCAGGGCTTATCCAGCGTGACAATTGGTCTGGAAGCCACTTCGGTCTACGGGGATACGCTGGTCTATGCGCTACGCGAGGACGGGCGTCTCGGACACTTTGAGCGCAAAATCCATGTACTCAATCCGAAACAGGTCAACAAGTTCAAGGAAGCGTATTCCGACCTACCGAAGAATGACTCTGTGGACGCCTTTGTTATCGCCGACCATCTCCGATTCGGAAGGATGAACCGGGAGGTCTATATGGACGACTACCGCTACAAAGCTTTACAGACACTTACACGTGCCAGATTCGGCGTGGTACAAGCCCTTACGCGGGAGAAGCAGCACTTCGCGAATTATCTGTTCCTCAAATGCTCCGGTCTCGCTCAGGATGGGGATATTGCGAACAGCAGCGCCACGACACTTGCTCTCATGGAGCGGTTCGCCACGGCGGATGAGCTGGCCTACACTGATTTGGATAAACTGACGGCTTTTATTGACGAGACGGGAAAGAACTTCGCCGACCCCACCGCTAAAGCGAAAGCAATTCAGACTGCCGCCAGAAACTCCTATCGTCTGCCGATCACCGTGAATAGCTCCGTGAATCAGGCGATGTCGGTCTCTATCGCAACCATGCGGGCATTGGAGAAGCAAATCAAGGTCTTGGACAAAGCCATTGAGCAGCAATTCAAGATTATCCCGAATACGCTCACGTCCATCCCGGGTATCGGTAAGGTCTACTCTGCCGGTATCATCGCTGAGATCGGAGACATCAACCGTTTCCAATCTCAGGCTGCCGTCGCCAAGTATGCCGGTCTCGTCTGGACGCAACACCAGTCCGGCAATTTTGAGGCGCAGCGTACCAGACTCATCAAGTCCGGCAACCGCTACCTTCGCTACTATCTGCTGGAAGCCGCCAACTCCGTGAGAAGATGCGACTCCGAGTTTCGGCGCTACTACGACCTCAAATTCAAGGAGGTCAACCAGTACCAGCACAAACGCGCACTCGCTTTAACTGCCAGAAAACTGGTCAGGTTGGTCTTTCGACTGCTGAAGGACAACCGCCTGTATAAGCGACCGGAGGGCTGAGCTTCGCTCGCCGCTCGGGTACTGCAAGCCCTGTTTCAAAAATTCATAGCGGCAGGGCTTGGGTTGGTGTTGCCTCTTATGCGCTCATTCAACGCTTTTCTGCCGGTTTTTCCGCAAATTCTTTCGATTCAGCCACTTGACTTCATACCACTGGACTTCTTTCGTTTCGTACGGTTTGCGAGGCGGCACATAGAGCGTAGTCGGATGCCCGAGCGCCTCCTCGATGGCGTGATCGGCAAGAATAAATACTCTTGCCAGTCCTTTATCGCGGTAATAAGGGAAATACACTGTCCTTGCCTGCTCTTCCAAGCAGGCGAGCGCGACTTGCTTCTGTCCCGCCGCTCTCGCCGCTTTGATGGCGGCTCCAAGACGTTTGATATCCATGTCCGCTGCCATGACAAAGGGCATCCCGTGAAACATCGCGTCCCACTCGGGATGCTCCTTCGGTGCTTCGGCATACTGCGCTTTCAGCGCGGCAAGGGTGAGACGTTTACGGTAATTCGGCGTCGCCATGATCTGAAGCTGTAATGCGCCCGTATCGTTGCAGGGCAGCAGATGCACCGGCAGACGCAGCTTGCGGTAGGCGTCGGCATAGCTGACAAGTTGGTTATCTTTTTCGGACGGTGGTTCCTTCAGTACGGTAAGGATTGTCTCGTAGCTTTCG
>JAZLFI010000137.1:0-4068 GCA_045615725.1 Oscillospiraceae bacterium | reverse complement strand
TGGATTATATGAAGGATTTTGAGGTAAAGCACAATGTTTAATATAAAAACCATAAACAACATTTCTCCCGTCGGCCTTGAGAAACTCTGTTCTTTCGGCTGCAATGTGGGAGCGGATATAGAAAACCCCGACGGCATCATTGTCCGCAGTGCGGACATGCACAGCTATAAGCCAGAAAAGAGTCTGCTGGGCATTGCAAGAGCGGGTGCAGGCTACAATAACATTCCCGTTGACGAGCTTGCCGAGCAGGGCATAGTCGTCTTTAACAGCCCCGGCGCAAATGCTGAAGCGGTTAAGGAACAGACCGTGTGTTCTCTTGTCATGGCCTCCCGCGATGTCCTCGGAAGTATCGAGTGGGTAAAGAGCATTGCCGATAAAGGCGATGAAATCCCCGAGCTTGTCGAGCGGAATAAGTCAAGCTTTGCAGGGCCCGAGCTTCTCGATAAGACCATAGGTGTTCTCGGACTTGGTTCAACTGGTGCAATGGTTGCGAACGCGTGCCATTCTCTGGGTATGGAGGTTCTGGGATATGACCCGTTTATGTCCGTCGATGCCGCATGGCGTCTTTCCCGCAAGATTCTGCGCGCTGACAATATCGAAGAGATTTACAGAAAGTGCGATTATATCAGCATAAATCTTCCCTATAATGAAAACACACGCCACATGCTGGACGAAAAAGCATTCAGCATGATGCGTGACGGAGTCCGCATTATCAACGAATCCAGAGCGGAGGTCGTCGATGACGATGCAATGCTCCGAGCTCTCGAAAGCGGAAAGGTAGCAAAGTATGTAACCGACTTTCCCAATGAAAAGATACTGACGGGCAAGAACGTAATTGCACTGCCGCACCTCGGCGCCTGCACTCCCGAAAGCGAGGACAGATGCGCGTATATGGCGGCAAAACAGCTTTACGACTACCTGCAAAACGGCAATATCGAAAACTCCGTAAACCTGCCTTCAGCAAGGCTTGAGCGGATGGGAGTTTGCCGACTGTGCGTAATCCACCACAATGTTCCCGGCATGATTAATCGTATCCTCGACCTTATAACCGAAAAGAACATAAACGTCGAGCATATGATTAATAAGCCCCGCGGCAGATACGCATATACAATGATTGACCTGAACGATGAAATTTACGATACAACGGCAGACATTATACGCAGCATGCCCGATGTTTTGCGAGTAAGAGTTCTGTAAAACGGCTAAAAGTCCTTTTTGTTCACAAAAAGGACTTTTAATTATATATGTTAGTTGCTATAATACACTTGCAATATCACGCGAAAGGAGTCGTAATATGGCTAAAAGAATTATTTCTCTCGTTCTTGCGCTGATGCTTATCTTTGCACTGTGCGCATGCGGAGACAAAAAAGGTTCCGAGGATATTAAAGACGCGGAAGAAACAATCGTACTTCCTCCCGAAAGCTATGATAAGGAAGACGGCAAACTCTACCGTGAGGTATACTACAACGCAAACGGACTGAAGTACTCCAGCATTATTTACGAATATGACGGCTACGGTAATGTTGCAAGCGAAGTGGAACTGGGCGAAAACGATGCCCCCATTTCAAAGAGCACCTTTGAATATAACGCTGACGGTCTTAAGACCGCTATGCTCGTATATAATGCAGAAGGTCCCGAAGAATTTACCTTTGCTCACAGAGTGGATTATGAATACGATGCAAACGGCAATCTCACCCGCGAACAGCACACCGAAAACGATGTTGTCACTGCAGTAACCGTTTATTATTATAACGATGAGGGCAAGCTCGTTAAGGAAGAGCAGTATGAGGGCGAGGAATTCATCCTCTGCGCTTACGAATATGAGTATGACGAAAACGGCAATACGGTTAAATGCATCCGCCATGACAACCTCGAGGGCATCGATGTTGAGGATCGCTACACCTATGACGGCAAGGGCCAGCTCATTACCGATGTAACCTGCGACGCAGAAGGCAACGTACAGAGCCGTACCGAATACAGCTATGACGAAAACGGCAATGAGGTTAAGTGCAGTGTATATGACAACCAGGGCGGACTTCAGAGCTCTACCACCAATGAATACAGCTACGACGATTACGGCAACATTGCCAAGAATATCTGCACCCATTCCGACGGAACTCCGGGCACAACCGTAAAATACACCTGGCAGTACACCAAGGGCTGATTGTTAACAAATTCGTGATATATTATTTTATTTCGGGTGCTAAAATATCTTGAAATACTAAGCAGAGGGAATGTTTGATGAGAGAAACATTTGCACAACTCAGGGCAAAATTCATGCAGTTTATGTCCGGCCGCTACGGCAATGACCAACTGAATAAATTCCTGTCCATAGCAGGTCTGGTAGTTGCATTTCTTGCCATACTGTTCGGCGGCACAAAAATTGCAACACTGATATGGCTTGTTGCGGTTGTGCTGATAGTTCTTGTCTATGTGCGCATGCTTTCCAAGGACGTCTATAAGCGCAGTGACGAAAACACCAGATACCTGCGCAAAAAGGCAAGCATTATCCGCTCGTTTAACCTCCGCAAAGAGCGCTGGAAACAGCGCAAGGGATACAAGTTCTTTACCTGCCCTTCATGCCACACAACTCTCCGCGTTCCTAAGGGCAAGGGCAAAATAAATATCGTCTGCCGCAAGTGCGGCAATTCGTTCCAGGGTAAAACCTGATGTTCGGATTTGTAACAGCGCAGATAAAGCTGCTCACCGATGAGCAGGCGGCACGGTACAGGCAGTGCTACTGCGGCCTGTGTCACAGCTTAAAGGAGCGCCACGGCGAGTTGAGCCGTTTTACGCTCACTTATGACATGACCTTTCTTGTCCTGCTTCTGAGCTCGCTGTATGAGCCTGAGGAACGCTCGGACGAGTCAAAATGTGCGCCGCATCCGTTTAAAGCGCAGAAATACTGGCAGAACGAGATAAGCGACTATGCCGCCGACATGAATGTGGCACTGGCTTACCTAAACTGCATGGACGACTGGAAGGACGATTTGAGCCTTTCGGGTCTTGCCGCGGCAAAGCTTATGAAGAAATCCTTCGAGGAGATAAGCGAAAAATATCCGCGCCAGTGCAAAGCAATGCGTGAGAGCATAGAAACCCTGTCCGAGCTGGAGGAAAACCGCATTTTCGACGCAGACAAGGCATCAAAAAGTTTCGGAAGCCTTATGGCGGAGCTGTTCGTCTATAAGGAAGACTATTGGAGCGGCTATCTTCGCGATTTCGGAATGGCGTTGGGTCAGTTCATTTATATAATGGATGCCTGCATAGATTTAAGAGACGATAAAAGGTACTACAAATATAACCCCATGCTTCATCTCTTCAACCGTGTTGACGAGAAAGCGCAGTTCAAGGCAATTCTCGAAATGCTTATGGCGGAATGCGTAAAGGCATTTGAGGCATTGCCTCTTCTGCAGGATGACAAGCTTATCCAGAACATACTCTGCTTCGGAGTATGGACTCAGTTTAATAAACACTATAAGGTGACTGAAGGAGAAGTGTCGGATGGCACGAGACCCCTATGAAGTCCTTGGCGTTTCCCGAAATGCCTCGGACGAAGAGATAAAAAAGGCATACCGTGAGCTCGCGAAGAAATACCATCCCGACAGAAATCCGGGTGACGCTACAGCCGCTCAGAAGATGAACGAGATCAACGAAGCTTATGACCGCATTAAAAACGGCACTGCCGACAGCCAGTACGGCGGCTTCGGCGGAAGCTCTTACGGCGGTTACGGAAATAGTGGCGGCTTCGGCGGCTTTGGTGGGTTCGGCGGCTTCGGCGGCTGGACAGGTGCACAGGAGCAGTCGCAGGAGCGTGCTGAGTACCGCGCCGCAGTAAACTATATCCGTAACGGCAGGTATAACGAAGCGATAACCGCTCTTTCGGGCGTCCCCGTTTCCGAGCGCGACGGCAGATGGTACTATCTCAATGCGGTTGCCAATATGTATGCGGGAAATAAAATCGCGGCTCTGGAAAGTGCGCAGCGCGCTGTGGAAATTGAGCCAGATAACACGGAGTACCGCCAGCTTCTCGAACGCATCCAGTCGGGAGGAAGCTTCTATCAGCAGTAC
>JAZLFI010000136.1:0-3608 GCA_045615725.1 Oscillospiraceae bacterium | reverse complement strand
GAACAAATCCGGCGGAGCGGGCGGCGCAGTCGGCAAGTTCGGCAAGGCGAGAACCAAACTCGGCTCCGAGGAAAAGACAAAGAAAACCTTTGCGGACGTTGCAGGCGCGGATGAAGAAAAGGAAGAACTCAAGGAAATCGTTGAGTTCCTCAAAAATCCCCGTACCTTTACCGAAATGGGCGCACGCATTCCCAAGGGCGTTCTCCTCGTAGGACCTCCGGGAACCGGTAAGACTCTGCTTGCAAAGGCTGTCGCAGGCGAGGCAGGCGTTCAGTTCCTTTCAATTTCCGGCTCTGACTTCGTCGAGCTGTATGTCGGTGTCGGCGCAAGCCGCGTCCGCGACCTGTTCGATCAGGCTAAGAAGGTTGCACCCGCAATCATTTTCATAGACGAGATTGACGCTGTCGGCCGTCAGAGAGGCTCGGGCCTCGGCGGCGGACACGATGAACGCGAGCAGACCCTCAACCAGCTGCTTGTTGAGATGGACGGCTTTGGCAATAACGAGGGTGTTATCGTAATGGCGGCAACAAACCGCGCCGATATCCTTGATAATGCACTTCTGCGTCCCGGCCGCTTTGACCGCCAGGTTTATGTCGGTCTTCCCGATATAAGAGGCCGTGAGGCAATACTGAAAATTCACGCAAAGGGCAAGCCCCTTGCAGAGGATGTTGACCTCAACTCACTTGCAAAGGGCACACCGGGCTTCTCCGGCGCTGATCTTGAAAACCTAATGAACGAGGCAGCCCTCCTTGCAGTTCGCCGCAAGCACCGCTTCATCACCATGGAAGACTGCGACGAGGCAATACTCAAGGTCGAGATGGGCCCCGAAAAGAAGAGCCGCAAGATGAGCGCAAAGGCAAAGCGCCTCACCGCATACCACGAGGCAGGCCATGCCATTGCGGGCAAGCATCTTGAGCACACCGACCCCGTTCACTATATAACCATTATCCCCCGCGGAATGGCAGGCGGATTTACCCTGTTCCGTCCCCAGGAAGACCTTGAAAGCTTCACCTCGAGAAGTGAGATGTTTGAAAACATTGTCATGTCCCTGGGCGGCAGAATTGCGGAAAAGCTCTTCCTTGAGGATATATCCACCGGCGCATCCGGCGATATCCAGCAGGCATCCAATATCGCAAGAAATATGGTTATGCGCTACGGTATGAGCGAAAAGCTCGGCCCCATCCTCTATGACAGCTCCGATCACAGCATCTTCATCGGCCGCGACTTTGGTACCACCAAGAGCTATTCCGAGGAAACCGCAGGAGTTATCGACGAAGAGGTAAAGCGCATTTTTGACGAAGCTTCCGCACTCTGCGAGAAGATTCTCACCGAAAACCGCGAACAGCTCATCGGCGTTGCCGAATACCTGCTCGAGCATGAAACCATGGAGGGCGAGGTATTCAACCACTACTGCGAAACCGGAGAGTTTATCCAGCCCGTCCATAAGACAGGCCCCAGAGACGAAACAATCGAGCGCCCCGCAAAGAAGATTGCCCGTTTCGACGAAGCTCCCGAAATTGCACCTCCCGCCGAGATTCCCGAGGAAAAGCCTGAAGAAAAAACCGAGGAAACTCCCGAAGAGGAAAACAAACCCGAAGAATAATTAAAAAGGGCAACTTTAAAAGTTGCCCTTACTTTACGAGGTAAGATATATGAAATTAGGTATAGTAGGTCTGCCCAATGTCGGCAAGTCAACCCTTTTTAATGCCATAACCAATGCAGGCGCAGAGTCTGCAAACTATCCCTTCTGCACAATAGAGCCCAACGTTGGAATGGTAACCGTTCCTGACGAGCGTCTTGATTTCCTCGCATCTATATACGAGCCCAAGAAGTACACCCCCGCAGTCATCGAGTTCGTTGATATCGCAGGTCTTGTAAAGGGCGCATCCAAGGGCGAGGGACTGGGCAACAAGTTCCTTTCCAACATCCGCAACACCGACGCAATAGTCCACGTCGTAAGATGCTTTGACGATGAAAACGTTATCCACGTCGAAGGTAGCACCGACCCCAAGCGCGATGTTGAGATAATCGACCTTGAGCTTATTATGGCGGATGCCGAAATGGTTGAGCGCAGAATTGAAAAGGCAATGAAAAACGCAAAGGGCGACAAGAAGTTCCTCCACGAGGCAGAGGTTTTCAAGGGCCTGCTTGAGCATCTTAACAGCGGCAAGAGCGTCCGCAGTTATGAGTGCGACGAGGATGACAAGGAGCTTATTGCGACCAGCGACCTGCTCACCATAAAGCCCATTATCTATGCCGCAAACATGGACGAAAGCGGCATCGCCGACTATGCGAACAATCCCTACTATCAGGAGCTCAAGAAGCTCGCCGACGCAGAGGATGCGGAGGTTCTGCCTATCTGCGCAAAGATTGAAGAGGAAATAGCCGCCCTCGAAGAGGACGAGCGCGAAATGTTCCTTGAAGAGCTTGGCATGAGCGAATCCGGCCTTGACAGAATGATTAAGACCTCCTATGCACTTCTCGGCCTCATTTCATTCCTGACCTGCGGAGCCGACGAATGCAGAGCATGGACAATCAAAAAGGGAACAAAGGCACCTCAGGCGGCTGGCAAAATACATACCGACTTTGAGCGCGGCTTTATACGTGCCGAGATAGTCGCATTCGACGCACTCAAGGAATGCGGCAGCATGACCGCCGCAAAGGAAAAAGGTCTTGTCCGCAGTGAGGGTAAGGAATACGTCATGAACGACGGTGACGTAACTCTGTTCAGATTTAACGTATAATGGAAAAACTGATGTTTGTTCTGGAGCTCATCGGCGTTGCGGCATTTGCTGTTTCGGGCGCCATGACCGCTATGGAAAAGAAAGCCGATATGTTCGGCGTGGTTTTCCTTGCGGTGACGACGGCACTGGGCGGCGGCATTATCCGCGATGTGCTGCTGGGCGAGCTTCCGCCAAAGATGTTTACGAGCTATACCTATGTGCTGGTTGCCGTGATAGCGTCAGTGGTCGTGTTCAGCGATGCCTGCATCCGCATTGAAAAATACAGAAACAACGCCGATAAGCTTGACGCAGTGAATAATATATTTGACGCTGTGGGTCTTGCGGTGTTTACGGTTTCGGGAATGAATATGGCAATAACGGCAAACGGAATAGAAAATCCGTTTCTGATAGTTGCTATGGGCATGGTAACGGGCATAGGCGGCGGCATGCTTCGCGATATGATGTTGGGCTCTATGGTAAAGGTAATGCGCAAGCGCATATACGCTGTTGCCTCTCTGGCAGGCGGCGTGGTCTATTACATGCTTCTGCGCCTTGGTATCGGCGATATCGTTTCTGCCATAACAGGGATGCTGCTCATTTTTGTGCTGAGAGTTCTTGCAACCGTATTCAAATGGAATCTCCCCACGGTTGAAGTGTAAATAAAATGTAAAAATAAAAAAGCATTAATTGACATCAAAGGAAATTACATGCTATCATAAAACCAAAGATAAAGATAAGCGCCCTATGGCGCATAACATGCCGTAATCTCGGTGTGCTTTGGTATTAGCCAGACTTTTACGGCAAAGAATAAATATGCCGTAAAAGTCTTTTTTCTTATTCGGAAGGTTGATGTATATGCAAACACAGGAAAAATATAAGAGCTTT
>JAZLFI010000135.1:0-4803 GCA_045615725.1 Oscillospiraceae bacterium | reverse complement strand
GCGCTGGGGCTCATTCTGGAAGCCGCGCTCTGCGTAGAATTCCTGTTCGCCTGCGGAGAAAACAAACTCCTGACCACATTCCTTGCAAACTAAGGTCTTGTCTTCGTACATTTCGAATCCTCTCTTTTGAAAAACTTGCCTGATCGGCTTTTTATATGCGTTCAGCCTAAGCTGATATCGCCGGGAGTAAGGTTTTGCGCCAGTTTGCGCCTGATTCTTTGAACTGCGTTATCAACAGCTTTAGTGTCTTTTCCGATTTCCTTTGCAATATCGTCATAGCTCAAACCGTCCAGATAATAATTCAGGACGCTTTTTTCGAGCTTTGAAAGGCACTTTTTGAATGATAACTCAAGTTCTTCTTTGTTCTCTCTGGCCAGAACCAGCTCTTCAGGTGAACGCTGAAAAAGTTCGGTATATGCCGACAAGGGGATCTGGGATTCGTCCGAGAGTATGGCGTCAAGTGAAACGCCGTCGTTGAGCGGTATATGCTTTAATCGCGATGCTGATTTGATTGCAGACAGCAGTCTGTTTTTTATGCAAGACTCCGCATAGGTTTTGAAAGATGCGTTCATGGAGGGGTCATACTGTCTTATTGCCGAAAGCAATCCGAACATTCCCTCCTGCGTAAGATCCTCACTGTCGCCTCCCGCGAGAAACAGCGGGCGCGCGCAGATTCGAACCAGACGCACATAACGTATTGCAAGCTGTTCCTCGGCATCACGGTCGCCCTCGGAAGCAAGCTTCTGTAATACATTATCTTCAAGTTCTGTGTAATTTAACATAAAAAATCAACAATTCCTGACTTTTCTAATATATTATATTACAATTTGGATAAAGTCAATAGAAAAAGCTACATTTTTCAATGCTTTTCAGTACTTTTCGTCACAATTTGAATTATATGTCTATTTCCTGCTGACCCAGATATTCAATACCGAGATGAGTATACGCTTTTCGTGTTACGCATCTGCCGCGGGGCGTTCTTGTTAGGAAGCCGTTCTGAAGCAGATAGGGCTCATAAACGTCTTCAAGCGTGACCGCCTCTTCGTTTATTGTCGCCGCAAGGGTATCAAGACCGACGGGACCGCCGCCGTAAAATTCGATAATGCTTCTGAGCATACGTCTGTCAAGGGCATCAAGACCGAGCTTATCAACCTCAAGACGTGAAAGTGCCATATCGGCAACATCTTTGGTGATAATGCCGTCTGCCCTTACCTGCGCAAAATCTCGGACACGGCGGAGCATACGGTTTGCAATACGGGGTGTGCCTCTCGAGCGGGACGCGATTTCATAAGCGCCGTCCCTGTCAATCTCGATATCGAGAATGCCTGCAGAGCGCTCTACAATGCGTCTGAGTTCATCGGGAGTATAGAGCTCAAGGCGCAGGGACACACCAAATCTGTCGCGCAGAGGCGCAGTCAGCTGACCCGAGCGGGTTGTTGCGCCGATAAGCGTAAACTTAGGCAGTTCAAGGTGAAGAGAGTTTGCGGAGGGACCTTTGCCCAGGATAATATCAATGGCATAGTCCTCCATTGCGGGGTACAGAATTTCCTCGTACGCTCTGTTAAGGCGGTGAATCTCGTCAACGAACAGAATATCGCCCTCGTTGAGGTTTGTAAGCATGGCAACCAAATCGCCCGGCTTTTCAATGGCGGGGCCTGAGGTTATGCGCATATTAACGCCCATTTCGTTTGCAATAACCGCCGCAAGAGTGGTTTTGCCAAGTCCCGGAGGGCCGTGGAGCAGAACGTGGTCAAGGGGCTCATTGCGGAGTCTTGCCGCGTCGATAAATACGCTGAGGTTATCCTTTGCCTTTTCCTGGCCGATATATTCGGTTATGGTTCTGGGACGCAATGAGCCTTCATTGGCATCCTCGGGAAGCACGCTGGAGCTTGTGACTAACTGTTCGTCATCAAGGCCTTCAGAAAAATTAATGCTCATCGTGCACCTCCTACTTTACCATTTTCTTGAGTGTGAGCTTGATAATCTGCTCTGCGGACATACCGCCTATATCCACGCCGCGAAGTGCGGAGTTAATCTCGGGTGCTGAGTAGCCGAGAACCATGAGTGCGGCGATTGCATCGCTGCGCGCATCTCCGTCTGCAGGCGAAAGAACTGTGGGCATTTCGCTTGCAACCGTTCCCGCTTCTTTGCTGACCTTGTCCTTGAGTTCGAGAATAACTCGCTGGGCAATCTTTTTACCGATACCCTGGGCGGCGGAAATTGCTTTTTCGTCGCCGTTCATAATTGCAACGGCAAGGCTTTCGGGAGTGTTTGCGGCTAAGATGGACTGTGCCGCCTTGGGACCTATGCCCGATACGGTTCTGAGCATCTCAAAACAGCGCTTCTCGCTGACTGTTGCAAAGCCGTAGAGGTCAAAAGCATCCTCTTTTACTACCTCGCTGATATAAAACTTTGCCTTTTCCTTTACATGAATCTGCGAAAGTGTATTTGCAGTAGTATTAATTGCATATCCGACACCGCCGCAGTCAATAACGGCGAGATTGATATCGACATCCGAAACAATGCCTTCTATATGGTAGAACATACTTCGCTGTCTCCTTTATTACTGAGAAGTGAGGTTGAGCTTCGCGCATGGCAGATAGCCAGCGCCACGGCATCAGCCGCATCATCGGGTTTAGGCGCCGCAGGAAGATTTAATATGCGCTTAACCATGTCGATAACCTGGTTTTTCTCCGCTCTTCCGTAGCCGACGACAGCCTGCTTAACCTGCAGTGGTGTGTATTCGAATACTCTGACACCCAGTTTATATGCCGCAAGGAGTATTACTCCCCTTGCATGTGCAACTGCAATGCCCGTTGTGATGTTCGTGTTGAAAAACAGTTCTTCAATACTCATCACGTCAGGATTAAAGGTTTTAATAAGCTCTTCCATATCGTCGTATATTCTGTCAAGACGGCTTGACAGCGATGTATGGGCGGGAGTTGATATAACTCCGCAGGTAACGAGCTTCATTTTATTCTTTTCGCAGTCGACAACGCTGAAGCCGACAGTTGCCAATCCGGGGTCAATACCCAATATTCGCATAATATCACATCCTAAATTAGAATTTTACCACAATATAATGTATATAGCAACAAAAAAGACCGTATCTTTTGAGATACGGTCTTTAAATATAAACTGCTTACGCTCTGGGATGCGCCTTGTTGTAAACATCCTTCAGCTGTTTCTTGACAAGCTGGGAATATATCTGAGTTGAGGATATATCCGCATGGCCGAGCATTTCCTGAATTGACTTGAGGTCAGCGCCGTTTTCAAGAAGATGCGCGGCAAAGGAGTGACGCAGAGTGTGGGGAGTGATTGTCTTTTCGATATGAGCTTTCTGCTGATAAGACTTGATAATCTTCCAGAAGCCCTGACGCGACATTCTCTCACCGCTTACGTTTACAAACAGAGCGGGTTCACTGGGAAGAGCAATCATCTGAGGTCTTACGAACTCAATATACTCGGAAAGCGCCTTAACAGCGGCGGGATAAAGAGGAATGAATCGTTCTTTTTCCTTGCCGGCACACTTAACGACACCTGCAGCAGTGTTAACGTCGGTTATATTAAGGGAAATAAGCTCTGTTACTCTGATACCGGTTGCATACAGAAGCTCAAGCATTGCCTTGTCTCTGTAGCCCTTTGCATCGGTGCAGGAGGGCTGTTCGAGAAGAAGCTCAACTTCCTTGCTGGTCAGTATCTGAGGAAGCTTCTGCTTATTCTTATCGGGAACAAGCTTTGAAGCAGGGCTCTCTTTCATATATCCCTCGGTTACAAGATAGCTGTAGAAGCACTTGAGAGATGCAATAACTCTGGATACGGTTGCAACGGACTTGCCGGAATCGCGCAGGAATGCGATGTAGCCTGCAAGATCGTCATCAGTTGCCTCATCAAGATTTGCACCGGAATGAGTGTCCAGATATGTGATAAGCTGTCTTATATCACGAAGGTAGGAGCTAAGGGTGTTCTGAGATGCTTTTTTGACTTCAACAAGGTATTTTTCAAAAATACCGTATGATTCGTTACTGAGCATTCATTTACCCCCTTTCTAAGTTTAACAATAATTTAAAATGCAGTAATGCAGGTAATTACAAGTATAACCATAAATATCATAAAAACGACAATGCTTGCCGAAACCGAGGCAAAATATCTTTTATCGTTTACCGTGCGCCTGACAAGCTCACCGGACACCGTAAGCGCCTTTTCGGAGAACAGCATCGTAAATGCGATAATCAGAAATTCCTGCAGAGCAAGAAGCGCAACAGCTTTCAAAGAGAATACCGAAGTATTCACCGATGAAAACATAATTATAAAAAACTCAAATGCCGTATCTGCAGCAATAACAGTCAGCGTGCCTAACTGTGAAAAAGCCGAGAACATCAAAAGAGCAAAAATAACAGTGTAAATAATGCAAAACTGCGCATTTGAAACATTATTGTTAAAACACGAATATGCGGCAGCACCGTAAAATCTAAAAAGAACAGCACCGATAAGAAGCGAAACAAAAACTATTCCGAGACTCATCCTGCTTTTTCTTAAAGTCCTGCCGTTTTTAAGCTTTGCGAGTAAATTCAACACAAATCTCCTTATTCCTTAAACAAAGCAGAGAATAATTATTGAATTTACATAATTATGTTGTAATGAAAATATAATACAAAATCGTTTTGTAATCAAGTGTTTTTATTTAATTCATAAATTTTTGTGAATTATGTCATAATATTATGTAAACATAATTATGTAAACCTTGTTACCTGCACCTGCAAAAGTCTTGATTTTCAATATCAATTATCGCCATATTTTGAG
>JAZLFI010000134.1:0-1118 GCA_045615725.1 Oscillospiraceae bacterium | reverse complement strand
CACCGAAAAACGGCAATTTTGGTGGAAAAGTATCCAGCTTATAAAAATTTGACGGAACTTTTTTATACGTCTTTCAGACTGGTTAAACTTTGGAGCAAGGCGTCGCTTATTGCTTCGCCGGAAGAATACAGCGGATTATTTACAGCGTTCGCCGGACTAGTTGTGTTTCGGATGTATGCGTTCACTATTACGCCTCTTTTGCCTACCACATTAAGTTAAGTATTCACCCGATATACAAAACCGGGGAAGCCCTTAACCCGCAGATTGCGCTGATCCTGCCGCCCCGGACGGATGGGGACGGTGTACCGCGCTATATCCTCTATCAGCCCTTTCGCGTCCATTTCCGGGGAACGGATATATTCCTTGCACTTCTCCACCGCGTTCTTAAAATCGACTTTGTAGGTGTATATGCTGTTCTTTGGCTGCTTTACGACAATCGCTCTGCATACCCGGCTGGCAAAGTTAAATGCGGTCAAGCTGGCGTATATCTCCTGCATGGCGAAATCATCGGACTTGCCGTGCAGATTGACAAGCCCCAGCGTGTATTTGAGATCACGAAAGCTGGTCTCTATGCCCCAGCGGAGATGATACAGCGCCTTTATATCATCCAGCGTAAAGGACGGCGGCAGGGAGGTTGCTACGGTCTCAAATTCCCCATTATCCAGCATAAAGCGGCAGATACGGAAACGCATGTGGTATGGGGACGGGAAATCCCAGCGCCCACGATGCGTTTTTGAGCCTGCCTTGCTTTTCTTGGGGACTTGGATAAACACATGACCTTTCTCTTTGTCCTCCTTCGTCTGCGTGGTGGTAATCGCAAAGCCGACGTTGCAATCCACCTCCATCATGGGCAGCTTTGCTACCTCGCGCATAGCAGAACGACTCTGTTTTACACGGATAAGAAAATCCGTGTTTTCCTTTGCCAAGCAATGGGCGATAAGATTATAGCTTTCATAAGCTCTGTCGGCTATGATAAGCGTTTGTTCCTCAAAGTAATTGCGTTGCAGCATTTCAACCAATGCGCCGATCTCATCCTTTTTGGGCTCCGGTTGTATAACTACATCGGCATAAGTACGGGCAAGGATATCATACAGCGGCGTAACATGAAGCTGGTTTAC
>JAZLFI010000133.1:0-7032 GCA_045615725.1 Oscillospiraceae bacterium | reverse complement strand
CGCCAGCCGTAAGCAGCTTGAACGCGTTGAGCTCGCTCACGGTCATGTAACGCATATCCGACGAGCCCGCAAGCCGCTTCCCGTAGATACTGCCCGTGCCGAAGCGTGCCTCAATTTCCTTGAGGTCGATACCCGTGAAATTGCCGCGGCCGAGAAGCTTTTCGGTCAGTGCTTTGAGCTGGGATTTGCCGCTGTTGCCGGGACCCACGAGAAAGAGCGACTTCTTCATGCGGTAGCCCTTGACATTCGAAAGGCACACGCCCATGAACTCCAGAAGTAGCTGCTGAACTTCTTTGTTTCCACCCGTAAGCGTTTCAAGATAGCTGTCAAACACGGGCGTTTCAACAGCCTCACCCATCCAGCGACACGGAATTTGTATGGTGGAATACACGTCCGGCGAGTGCGGTATAAGAACCGGCTCTCCGGAGGATAAGTCGAGAAGTCCGTTTTCAAAGTTGATGACATTTTCCTGCGTATTTAGAGCGCCCAGCGGAATGTAGTTCAGATCGGTCGTTAGAAGCCCATAAACCTCGTTGACCGTGCTCATTTTCACAAGCTCCTCACTATACTCCTCGATGTAGCGTTTTATCGCGCCCTTGAGCATTTCGGGCGCATACAGCCGATAGCAGCCCTCGTCATACACATAGGTCTGCATCGTCTGCCGGCCATCGTCGCGCACGAAGATGTAGTGCAGGTTTTCACGCACATGCTTCGCCAAAAGCGGCGCGGAAACAAACAGTTTTCCGTTTTCGCTCTGCCTGATGAAGCAGGGCAGAGTCTGCTCCTCGCTCCATCGCTCCAGCGCCATGCGAATGGTAGCCTCGCGGTAATCGCGGCGCTCCCACTTCTCACGGTACAGGGCAGATGCGCGGAAGAGTCTGTCAAGCTCCGAGGCGTTGCCCTTTGTGCGCTGCGCCAGCATACAGCACAGCGCAAGGTCAGCTTCCGAGTGAGAGCCGTAGGCGGAAATGTCGCCGAGCTCGTACAGCATGGTGAACTTGTCCGTCGGCTTCGGCGGCTTCGGAGCGGGCTGCGATACCTTACGGCGCATGTCCTTTTCCAGCGTCTGCAAAATTGCCTCGGTGCAGTCGGCGGGTGCCTTATCGCAGACGGTATCGCCTGTAAAAACTGCAAAGCGGTTTGTGAGACCGCCGATATAAAGCTCTAAGTCATTGGCAGGGTTTTTGGTGTAAAAACGTCTGTCAAGCCTGAGTCTTCCGTCTATCTTTTCCGTAGGCAGACGGGAAAAATCGCACTTGCCGTAGGCGTGCAGACCTTGCCCGCTCTGGGAGTATTCAACATAGGTGTCAAAGCGGGAAAGTATCTCCTGCACGAAGGGGTCTGTAAGCTCCTTGTGGTCGATGTCGAGAAAGAACCAGCCCGTCGGAATGACGAAGCCCACGCCGCTATACATATATTTCTCTGCGGCGTTGACCGCTTCGGCGTATGTGACCCATGTTGCGCGGTATTCCTCGTTGGTGCCGGTCTTGCCGCCTGAGGCCGAGCAGGGCACCTTTGTCATGCGTCCGTCGCGTTCAATCTTGTTCCAGCAAACCCAGATTTTCATGCTTTTGAGTTCGCTTAGCTTATCCAAATTTTTTCACCTCCTCACATATAAGCTCCGTTGAGAAGAAATTTGTACGGTAACGTACAACCAAAAATCAATTCTCCTCGCTATACGGAGAATGAGATGGCGTTTTGTGGGGGTGTTTTTCAGAAAAACTTTTTGACTTTCGCTTTTGCGGCTCGGACAGATTCAGCAACGCTGGAAAAATCCTTGCCCTCGTGCTTTGCAATCTCGCGGCAGCTCATGCCATCGGCAACCATGATGAGCCTGCGATACTGGGTGTCGGAAAGCACAGCCATGGCACGCCATAGCGCATCGTTGCGCTCCTTGCGCAGCAGTACACGCTCGGGAGTTTCGTTGTAGCAGTATTCGCTGCCATCGTAGTCCAGCGCCTCAATGTGATAGGGGCAATGGTAACGCTGTCTGCGGTCTGCATTTCCGGTAAGGCGTTTGTCCTCTTTCAGAAATTCGGCAACTTCTTCAGTGACCTCCACCATGATGAGCTTTCCGTCTGCGGTGTAATCGTACTTAATAAACATTTTCCCGGCCTTTCCGCCTGAGCGGTCGAGCCGGGATTTCCTGAAATATTGCCTGATACGTGATTTTGGGCGCACTTATTCAGGGGTACATACATTTCCTCTTCCAAATCGGAGTTTTAAGTATGTATCCCGGCCCTATACGTAATCAGGCATTCGGTATTTTTTTAGGTTTGTTCTTGTGAACAGCTACAAAATAGCATATAATGTTACAATCACTCTAAATCTAACTGTAACGCTAAGTGTAACGGAGGCAGGGAAAGTGTCTTGGGATTTGCTGTATGAATGGCAGCCATCTGCTGACCATACGACATCGATTATGGGTGCAGGCGAGATAGGCGGAATACCGGAGCTCGTTTATAAGCCGATTCGATTTAAGGAATTTACATGGGAGCCGTATAATCTTCAAACGTGGATAAAACCGAAAATCGCCGGCAGGAACTCGTTTGTTACCGAGCTCGATGCCGACGATGATTATGAATTATTCACAGGAAAAACGATTTTTTGCGCACTGTATAATCTCGGGAAGTACCTCAATGACAAGCGGGCTGATATAGGCGACCCCGTGGAGCACATTGTAGAGTTTTGCACCGAATATATCCACCCGTACTTCATTGATGAACTGCATGACTTAATCGAGCAGGACGGCTATGGCACGTTTCCCATGCTGGAAAATCAGGCGGCATTCAGCGCAGAAGATTTCTTGAATGACTTAGGCCGGTTTTATAATGCGGCAAGCTTTTACTTTGCCTTGGAGAAGGTGAAGAGCAAGGATATGAAAGCTGCCTACAAGCTCGCGCAGGAGGGTAGGTTTTGGGACGGACTGCCGTTCTTTGAGAAGTATAAGCACGCATCGCCCGATGCAGAGTGGGGAACAGACTCCGGCGCAATATCTACCGATGATTTGATTGAGCAGATGCAGGAGGATAAGCCTGCGTCAATGAGTAGGCCCCGCGGAAGCTACCGCGAAATGCTGAATAGGCTGGCGGATATCATGCCGGACTTCCGCGTGAGGGTCAAAGCCGACCCGAGGAGCAATCGCATGGTGCTGGCGGCAGAAGTCAATTCCGTGTTCGATATCGCGTGGTTTGTGCTGGCAAGGCTTATTACAAGCTACGGCTCAAGATATAAGCAAGAGTTAAGCGTTGAGGGTACACCGAAGGAACTGGCGGTGGTGCTGTGCGCCAACTGCGGCGAAGCCTTTGCCCGACGTTCCAACCGGCAGCAGTTCTGTACAAAAGAAGAATGCCGCAAAGCGCATAACGCCCTGCGGCAAAAGAAATATCGGGAGAATATGAAGCTGAAAGAAATGTAGTTCTTGCAAAAATGTTAGTAAGTTAGCAAAGAGCTTTGCATTCTTTGCTAATAAGCAAGATAAAAATCGAAAATCACAAAGAGCGTTTGCAAAATAACGCTTGAATTTACAAACAATCTTTGGTAAAATCATCTCAAAGGTGAGGTGTAACCGAAATGTTGAACGAAGAATTGATTGAATTAGCAAACAAAATATGCAAACAAAGAGCAGAAGAACAAACGATTGAAGTAAAGGCTGCTCATGTGGACTGCCCGAAACGCCTTTACGACACGTTGTCCAGCTTCTCCAATCAAGATAGCGGAGGAGTGATTCTGTTTGGCATTGACGAAACAGCCGGTTTTGAAGTGGTCGGCGTGTATGATCCTCAGGATCTGCAAAAAAAGGTCATGGAGCAATGTCAGCAGATGGAGCCCATGGTAAGAGCGGTGTTCACCCTATCGGGGATTGACGGCAAAATAGTTTGCTCTGCCGAGATCCCCTCAATCGACATTTCGGAACGCCCTTGCTATTACCGCGGCGCTGGGAGAACAAAGGGAGCTTTTCTCCGCGTAGGTGATGCGGACTGCCTTATGACAGACTATGAATTATACAGCTATGAAGCATTCCGGAAACATCTGCATGATGATGAACGTCCGGTGGAACGGGCGACAATGCCTCTGCTTGATTCTTCTAAAATACAGGAATATGTTGCGCAGCGTAGTGCGGATCGCCCGGGCTTTGCCCAGCTTGGGAGCAGTCAAGCGTATGAAATGTTAAATATTACCCGTGACGGTGTTCCAACTCTGGCTGCTGTCGTAAACTTCGGTCTTTATCCACAAGGCTTTTTCCCGCAGTTGGGAATAACTGCAATTGTTGTCCCGGGTACAGAGATCGGAGACGTGGATAAAGATGCGGCACGCTTTATAGATAACAAGCGCATTGAAGGCACTATCCCTGCGATGGTGGAAGAAGCCTTGGCTTTCTGCCGGCGCAATATGAAGGTAAAGACTATCATTGATAAGGATACCGGGGCACGGCGGGATAAGACTGAATACCCGGTGGATGCTTTGCGTGAAGCTATATTAAATGCGGTGATCCATAGAGACTACAGCATTCACACAGAAGGGACTCCCGTGCAGATCGACTTCTTTTCGGACCGCGTGGAAATACACAGCCCAGGAACCCTGTATGGTAGAATGAGCATCGATCAGCTTGGGATTGCCAAACCGGATCTGCGAAACCCCGCCCTGGCGGTAATGACAGAAACATTGACCGCTGCTGAGCACCGCTATTCCGGAATTCCCACCATGCGCCGCGCCATGCGGGAGTACGGTTTGCCGGAGCCGAAATTTGAAAACCGCCGCAATGAGTTTGTGGTCACATTTTATAATGATCTATCTGTGCAAGATAAGACGCAGGAAGCAAATCGCCCTATTGACTTGCTGGACTTCTGCAAAACACCCCGTACCCGTCAGGAAATCGCAGACTATTTGGGAGTAAAGACAGTATTTTATGTTATGCAGCACTATGTGAAGCCTTTGCTTGACAGTGACCGGCTCCGTATGACGATGCCGGATAAGCCAAAAAGCAGCAAACAAATGTTCTATACGGTAAAATCAATTCAATAATCAAAACAGTTAAAGTGTGATGGAAATAAAGATATGACTACCAATTCAGAACACAGGAGAGATAGTTTCCTGGAATGGGTCAAAGATAAAGTCCCGGAAAAACAGTTTAAGTGGATCGGCATTAACCTTGACCGTATCGATTCTTTTTGTCATCAGCGAAAACAAATACAGGGCTCTTTGTATGAGATAGATGATTTGGAAACGCTGCAAACACTCATTTCGTCAATACGGAAGGACCGTATTTTCAAGGTCTCATGCGGAAAACTGTACCCCAACATACTGAGTGACTTTGAGCTATATTGTCATTTTTATATGGAGACTCGGAAAAAACAACCAGATGATGATCCGGGCATTGAAGCGGCGGAAAATGACGCGATGTCTGATCTAGTACGCGAGGCTATACGAGCAAATTACCAAAACGGTTTGCGTTTTGACGCAACTGTCCTACGTCTGCTTATCGAACAGGCGCACATAGAATTGGACGAGACCTTGGTACAATCTTTGCAAACGGAAATGTTCAGGCGCTCGGACGGACTGTATTTTCTGCCGGAGATGGTTTGCAATGATGTAGTACGTTCTGAAATCAAGTTTGACATAATGAACAAACTGGAGCAATACGGCTTATGCGAGCTCAACAGCCTTTTTGCTGATTTCTCAGCCTTGCATCCTTCTCCGTGTATCAGAACAGCAGAAGACTACTGCGACTATTTATTATATTTAATGCCGGATTGCATCAGAGCAGCAAATGCTTTAGGCTTTAAAATCGTGAAACGTGTTGGTGTTACGGTAAATGAGGCCGTTTCCGGAATGTCCGCTAAGTTGCTTGCATCCATAGTGGAGGTAGGCTGTATAACAGAAGATGATCTGCTTATCAGATACCCTGTACTTACAGGGACTTTTCTCCGAAAGATACTCGAAAAAAACACCGAAGAGGTTGTTGCAACGACTATTAATGGTATCCAATGTTATCAGACGATCGAAGCGCTCGGATTCGACGATAGCTTTCCCAAAACGCTGTCTTCCGTTCTTGAAAAGATATCTGATCTTGATCTTGTGCCAACAGAGGAAACGCTGCATGTTCTGCTGAGCGTGGAAATTGGTCAAAACTTCATGGAAGCATTTGGCATTCCCAACAGCCTGGTTTTCAGGAGAATCATCAGTATGTACTACCAAGGCGAAACCAAGCGGGTATGGAAAGCCGGAAAATTTATGGAGGAGTAAGACGATCATGTATGATTATCAATGGGATCCAGATACGGGTGGGTATCTTTTGACAACGAGAACAGGTCGTTTTGTTGCCAACGAGATTCGTCCTGTGTTCGCAGAAGAGCTTGAACTACTTGGCTTCTCCGAGCGACTGTCATTTGATCATAACGAGCAGCGCCCATTTATGTGGGCGCAGAAGAATATCTATTATTATCGGGGCGAGAAAATCGCGCAGCTTAACGGGACACAGTACGGTAAAGCAATTGAGATCACATATACGTTTGATGGCAATATGGACATCAAACCTGTCGATGTAACGGAGATGATAACGAAGAATGCCGAGATTATGCAGGCTGTTGTTAGCGATGCAAAGCGACGCACCAAAGAACTATATGATTCCGGCATAGGAAAGTGTGATAAAGCCTACATCGCATTTTCCGGAGGAAAGGATTCCATTGCCCTGCTGAATCTTTGTGATGAAGTGCTCCCAAAAGATGTCCCCGTTATTTTCAGCGATACTGATATGGAACTACCTGATACCTATATTACCTGGGAAGAAATACAGAAACTGTATCCGGAACGGACATTTTTGGCGGCGAAAGCAGACAAACCTGCCCTCGATTGCTGGCGTATCTTTGGGCCGCCGTCCCGGACAATCCGCTGGTGCTGTTCCATCATGAAGAGTACACCGGCTCTTATTAACTTAAAGCACATGCTTGACAAGCCGTCTGTTCGCGTGATGGCATTTGTCGGTGTGCGTGGAGAAGAGAGTATAAGCCGTTCTTTTTATGAGGACTCCAA
>JAZLFI010000132.1:0-2794 GCA_045615725.1 Oscillospiraceae bacterium | reverse complement strand
CACATACCATTCGGGTGTGCACGAAGCGCATCCCTATTCATCCCGCTGGTATCAGTGGATAGTGAACGACAGACCGATTCTTTACTACCTCGAACACTTTGACGACGGCACGCGCTCGTCCTTCGGCGCATTCTTAAACCCCGTTCTCTGCTGGGGCGGACTTGCTTCAATGCTCGTAATGATTTATCTTGCCCTGTTCCGCAGGGACAAAAAAGCGGGCTTCATATTCCTGGGATACCTCGCCCAGCTTCTGCCCTGGGTGTTTATAACGAGAACGACCTTTGAGTATCACTATTTCCCCTCGTCGGTGTTTCTCGTACTCGCGATCAGCTATGTATTTTCAATCATCCGCGACGGAAACATCAGGTGGAAGCCCTATGTTTACGGGCTTACGGCAATAAGCGCGGCACTATTTATTGTGTTTTACCCTGCCTTATCTGGCATGAGAGTTAACAGCGCCCTTGCGTCCAATCTTTTGAAATGGCTGCCGAATTGGCCGTTTTAATAGCATTTGGTGTTGTATTTGTTATAAAAATGTGAGATAATAAAGCGTTATTAAATAAAGAAAAAGGCGGTAATCAGAATGATTGCATTAGGTTGTGACCACGGCGGTTTTCCTCTCATGCAGGAAGTAATAAAGCATCTTGAGGAACGCGGAATCGAGTATAAGAATTTCGGAACATATTCCGAAGCAAGCTGTGACTATCCCGAGTACGCAAAGGCAGTTGCCCATGCAGTTGCCGACGGCGAATGCGAAAAGGGCATCCTCATCTGCGGTACGGGCATCGGTATCTCCATAACCGCAAATAAAGTTCACGGCATAAGAGCGGCACTCTGCCACGACTGCTTCTCCGCAGAGGCAACCAGACTCCACAACGATGCAAACATTCTCGCGATGGGCGCGCGTGTCGTCGGCCCCGGCTACGCACTGAAGATTGTCGATACCTTCCTCGACACTCCTTTCTCCAACGAAGAGCGCCACATTCGCCGCATTTCTCAGATAGAGGATTGATTTAATTGTTATTAAACAGCAAAAGCTCAGGCGAGTTTTACCGCGGCAAGCGCAAAAAAGTCGGTTTTGCGGTAATTCTCGCGGTCATATTGATTGTCTTTGTCGTGTTCGCGGCAATGATATTCTACGGCCTGCAGAAATATATCGTCGTCACCAATGACGGAATTAAGCTGGATATTCCGTTTATTAACGGCGGAGCATCCGTAATGACTCAGGACGATGACGGTAACGTTATAATTGAATACGAAGAAGTTCCGGCTGAGCTTGTTGTGGGTGAGGCGGACTATTCAAACGTCATGGCATCAGCAGGCGACGGACTCAAAGAGTTCAAAGCCGGCTTTATCTCCGCAGGCAATGTCACCGAGAGCACGGTTACAAGCTATCTGGAGGCTCACGAGGAGTTTAACGCAATTATCCTTGACCTTAAGCCTGCGGCAGGCGTTCTGCCGTATAAGAGCTCGGTTGAATTTGCCGATGCATACGGCCTTAACGGTCAGACGGAGCTTGAGCCTATAATTTCGGCACTCAAGGAAAAGAAGATATATGTTGCCGCACAGGTGAGCTGCCTTGTTGACAGCGCACTTTCAAGCCACTATTCCCAAATGATACTGACCACCGAGGACGGCAGTCAGTATTCCGACGGCACAGGCACATGGCTTAACCCCTATAACAGCGACCTGAGAAGCTATATCATTGATGTTTGCCGCGAGCTTGCCTCCATGGGCGTTGACGAGATTATTTTCCAGAATCTTAAAATCCCTGCTGCGGATGTTAACACATACGCCTTCTCCGCATCCACAAGCGCACCGCCCACCGCGGTCAGCGCGGTTTCGGGCTTCGCTCTTGATGTTACGAGAGCGCTGAAGTCAAGCGGCGCAAAGGTTTCCGTCCGCTGTGACAGCGAAGCGGCGCTCATTTCGGGCGAAGATCCCTCAACGGGTCAGAACGCGGAGCTACTGTTCAAGGTGTTTGACAGAGTCTACTGCTTTACGTCTGTTGACAAGGTGGGCGAGCTGTCCGAAGGAGCGGGCGAACTCATTGAGGTCGGCGATGCCGGTACACGTTTTGTCCCCATGTGTACGGGAGAAACCCCCGATACCCCAAGCTGGGTATATGTAGACTGATTTTTCTTAGAAAATACGCAATTTTTAGGTTGACAATGGCAATTTGTTCGACTATAATATCAAGGCGACTATGGAGAGGTGCGCTATGTTACTTGACTTAAGAGAGATAATCGAAGTACCCGGAAAGAGTGTTCCGTTTGAGGCTCTGCTCGATACCGAGATGCTGGATTTTGAATCTGTCAGGGAATATACGACGGCCCCGGTTGCAAAAGGCGAAGTTATAAACGAAGCGGGAATTCTCCGCCTGGAGGGTACGCTTACCGCCGAAATGGTCTGCATCTGCGACAGATGCGGCAAGGAGTTTGACTCCGTCAAGGAAATGGAGCTTTCCGCCCTCATTACCGACGGCGAAAGCGACGATCCCGAAGCTTTCCAGCTTGAAGGGGACAAGCTTGACCTTGACGAAACTTTAAAGACCTTGCTCATTCTCGACATGGAAACAAAATTCCTGTGCGATCCCGATTGCAAAGGTCTCTGCTCCAGATGCGGAGCAAACTTGAATCTCGGCCCCTGCGGGTGCGGGAAAGAAATTGATCCAAGACTGGCTGTGCTTGAGCAGCTTTTGGATAAATAAGAAAAACAAGCTGCTCATAACAGCTATAAATCAGGAGGTGTCACCATGGCAGTCCCTAAGGGAAAAGTATCAAGACAGAGACGT
>JAZLFI010000131.1:0-17819 GCA_045615725.1 Oscillospiraceae bacterium | reverse complement strand
AGAAACAATGCCGATAAGCTTGACGCAGTGAATAATATATTTGACGCTGTGGGTCTTGCGGTGTTCACCGTCTCGGGCATGAATATGGCAATAACGGCAAACGGAATAGGAAATCCGTTCCTGATAGTTGCCATGGGCATGGTAACGGGCATAGGCGGAGGTATGCTTCGCGATATGATGCTGGGCTCTATGGTAAAGGTAATGCGCAAGCGCATATACGCTGTTGCGTCTCTGGCAGGCGGCGTTATTTATTACATGCTTCTGCGCCTTGGTATCGGCGATATCGTTTCTGCCATAACAGGGATGCTGCTCATTTTTACGCTTCGAGTTCTGGCAACTGTATTCAAATGGAATCTCCCCACGGTTGAAGTGTAAATAAAATGTAAAAATAAAAAAGCATTAATTGACATCAAAGGAAATTACATGCTATCATAAAACCAAAGATAAAGATAAGCGCCCTTTGGCGCATAACATGCCGTAATCTCGGTGTGCTTTGGTATTAGCCAGACTTTTACGGCAAAGAATAAATATGCCGTAAAAGTCTTTTTTCTTATTCGGAAGGTTGATGTATATGCAAACACAGGAAAAATATAAGAGCTTTCTGCTGAAATTCGGTTATTGGGCGGCGATAATACTCATTGCATTTCTGTGCATAAAGTATCTGCTGAAGCCCTTTGCACCGTTCATCATTGCCCTTGGGGTTGTGATGCTTGTTCAGCCCATTGTGAAAGCGCTGAATAAAAAATTTAAAATCAATAAGGGTGCAGCATCGGTCATACTGGTAATACTGTGCTACCTTATTATTGCTGGCCTGCTGGCACTCATAATAGCGGGCATAGTTTCCGTCGTGGTTGACTGGGCGGAAATGTTCCCTGACTATTTTACGAATTCAATTCAGCCCGGCATTGTTGCGTGGGTAGACAATATCATGGCAAAGCTCAACCGCATAAATCCGGAGATTGCACTGTCCGTTCAGGAAACTCTGCCGGAGGTAATGACTTCGGTCAGCGGCTCGGTTATGAACCTTTCAATGAATATTCTGAGCTGGGCATCCGGTCTCGGCGCAAAGCTCCCAGGATTTTTCCTCGCCACGGTTATCTGCATAATCTCAACCGTGTTCCTTGCCCTCGACTATGACGGAATTTCCGATAAAATCCTGCATCTCATGCCGGGCAAGGTGCGCAAGGTGATGATAACCGCGAAACGTGCTCTCGGCGTTATCCTCGGGAAATACCTCAAGTCCTACGCAATCATTCTGCTGATGACTTTCGCGGAGCTTTTTATCGGCTTCCTTATCATCGGCGTAAGCGATGCGGCGGGAATTGCGGCGCTCATTGCGGTGTTCGATATCCTGCCTATCGTGGGCTCGGGCATTATCCTTGCTCCGTGGGCAATAATCTGCTTCATTCAGGGTAAGCTCGCACTCGGTATCGGACTCGCCATTTTATGGGCAATTGTCATTGTCGCACGCCAGATTACCGAGCCCAAAATCGTCGGCAAGCAGGTGGGAATGCACCCCCTTGCAACCCTCGTCTGCCTGTGGGTTGGCCTGAAGCTGGGCGGCGGCCTGGGAATGTTCGCACTCCCCATAAGCCTGCTCATTATCCTTGAACTCAAGGCCGAGGGACTTATATTCATTGACAAAGGAAAACCCGAAGAACCCGAACTGCAGCAGGCGGCTGAAAACCCTGAAAATTGAGGTTGACAAGGCCATTTTGCGGTGATAATATTATCTAGTCAAAAGCGTTGACGGAGAAGAAAGTTTTACCTTACCGCACAGAGAAAAAGGGTCTTGGCTGGAAACCCTTTCGGAGGAAAACCCGAACCGCTCCTGAGCTGATGCGAGGGAATGCGCATCCGTTTCGCACGCGTTACGTGTAAGATGAGTTTTTGCTCAAGGTGGAACCGTGTAATTTATTACGCCCTTGATTTTATCAAGGGCGTTTTTGTTTTAAGGAGAAAGTATCATGGACGAGAACAAGTACACTTTTGAAAATCCCGAATTCAAAAATACCTACCGTCATACCACAAGCCATATCCTTGCTCAGGCTGTAAAGCGCCTTTACCCCGAGGTAAAGCTGGCAATCGGCCCTGCAATCGACAACGGCTTTTACTATGACTTTGACGCACCCTTTGCAATCACTCCCGACATTCTGGAGAAGATTGAAGCGGAGATGCGCAAAATCTGCAAGGAAAAGATTAAGCTTGAGCGCTTTGAACTGCCCCGCGAAGAGGCAATAAAGTTCATGGAAGAGCGCGAAGAGCCCTATAAGGTCGAGCTTATTAACGACCTTCCCGAGGACGCAGTCATTTCCTTCTATAAGCAGGGCGACTTCACCGACCTCTGCGCAGGTCCTCATATGGACTCAACAGGCCGCATCAAGGGCAATGCAATAAAGCTGACCTCTTGCACCGGCGCATACTGGCGCGGCGACTCCAACAACAAGATGCTCCAGCGTGTATACGGCACCTGCTTCCAGAAGAAGGACGAGCTCGACGCATACCTTGCCCGCATTGAAGAGGCAAAGAAGCGCGACCACCGTAAGCTTGGCCGTGAGCTCGGACTGTTCGCATTCCGCGATGAAGCACCCGGCTTCCCGTTCTTCCTGCCCAAGGGCATGGTGCTGAAAAACACCCTGCTTGACTACTGGCACGATGTTCATAAGAAGTGGGACTATCTTGAGATTTCCACTCCCCAGATTATGAAGCGCACCCTTTGGGAAACCTCCGGTCACTGGGATCACTACAAGGAAAATATGTACACCACCGTCATCGACGAAGAGGACTTCGCAATCAAGCCCATGAACTGCCCCGGCAGTATCCTCGTATATGACCTAGAGCCCCATTCCTACCGTGACCTGCCCCTGCGTTACGGCGAGCTGGGCAAGGTACACCGCCACGAGCTTTCCGGCGCACTCCACGGCATGTTCCGCGTAAGATGCTTCACTCAGGACGACGCACACATCCTCCTGACCAAGGATCAGATTACCGACGAGGTTATCCGCATTGCAAAGCTGTTTGACGAGGTCTATTCCGTATTCGGTCTGCCTTACACCATCGAGCTTTCCACCATGCCCGACGACCATATCGGCACCCGCGAGGACTGGGAAAAGGCAGAGAACGCACTTGCAGATGCAATCACTTCCATCGGCAAGGAATATATCCTCAACCCCGGCGACGGCGCATTCTACGGCCCGAAGCTCGACTTCCATATTGAGGACTCTCTGGGACGTACCTGGCAGTGCGGCACCATTCAGCTCGACTATCAGCTTCCCGGACGCTTCGACCTTGAGTACACCGGCGCTGACGGCGAGAAGCACACTCCCGTTATGATTCACCGCGTCGTATTCGGCTCCGTTGAACGTTTCATCGGCGTTATCACCGAGCATTTCGCAGGCGCATTCCCCACATGGCTTGCTCCCGTTCAGGTAAAGGTCATGCCCATTACCGACAGAGCCGCAGACTATGCAAAGGATATTGCAAAGCGCCTTGATGAGCAGGGCTTCCGCGTTGAAACCGACCTGCGCAACGAGAAAATCGGCTACAAGATTCGCGAAGCACAGGGCCAGAAGATTCCTTACATGATTATTGTCGGCGATAAGGAAGCAGAAAACGGCACTATTTCCGTCCGTACCCGCCTCGGCGGCGACATGGGCGCAATGAGTTTCGATGACTTCGCAGCCCAGCTCAAAGAAGAAGTCGAAACCATGGCGAAGTAATTATAATAATGTATAGAAAAAGGCGAGAGGAAAATTCCTCTCGCCTTTACATTATATAATATCGAATCAGAAGTAACGCTTCAGCAGACCTTCAAATGCCTTGCCGTGACGAGCTTCGTCGCGTGCCATCTCGTGAACGGTGTCGTGGATAGCATCGAGGTTGTACTGCTTTGCAAGCTTTGCAAGTTCGAACTTGCCTGCGGTTGCGCCGTTCTCTGCGTCAACGCGCATCTCGAGATTCTTCTTGGTGCTGTCGGTGATTACTTCGCCGAGGAGCTCTGCAAACTTTGCTGCATGCTCTGCTTCCTCAAGTGCTGCCTTCTCCCAGTACATTGCGATTTCGGGATAACCTTCGCGAGCTGCAACGCGGCCCATTGCCAGGTACATGCCGACCTCGGAGCATTCGCCCTCGAAGTTTGCGCGCAGACCTGCGATGATTTCTTCCTGAACCTCTGCGGGAACATCAGCGCCGAACTGCTTGCCAACGCCTACAATGTGCTCAGCAGCCCAGGTTTTGTCTGCTGCCTGCTCGGTGAACTTGGAGCCGGGAACCTTGCACTGGGGGCAGAACTCGGGGGGAGTGTCGCCTTCGTGAACGTAACCGCATACAGGGCATACCCATTTTTTCATAATAATATCCTCCTGATAAAAAATTATAATTAATATATGTAAGGCACGTGCCTTTACTTACTGCATTTTTCGCAAACTCCCGTGAAGCAGAGTGAGTGGGAGTTTACTTTACCGCTTATGCAATTTTCAACGACGGAATAATCGACGGGAACGGGGAAGTCAAGCCAGACGTCCAGCACCGCATGGCATTTTTCGCAAACGAAGTGGATGTGGTTTTCCGTTCTTGCGTCGTAGCGCTCCTCACCATTTACATTGCCGACGCTGATTATAAGCCCGTCCGACATGAGAACACTGAGATTTCTGTAAATTGTGCCGAGGCTTAAGTCGGGAATACGGGGCTTTAACTCGGCGTAGAGCTGTTCAGCAGAGGGGTGCGCAGTTGTTGCGCACAGCGCATCGTATATTGCCTGACGCTTTTTACTTGTTCTGCGTACTGTTTCCATGCTCACTCCTGCTAATAAGAATTATTACTGATAAGAATATACCATAGATGTTATAATTTGTAAAGCCTTTTTTGCAAAAAAATAAGAAAGCTTTCGCTTTCTTATAAATGACGGATATTTTTCGATATTTCGCACAGCGCTTCCGCGGCTTCGGTGTCGCATTCCGTGTTTCGGGCAAGGTCTCCGAGGGACAGCATACCAACAAGCCTGCCGTCCTTGCAGACGGGAAGTCTTCTTATCTGCGCTTCTGCCATAATCCGTGCGGCATCGCCTATATATGCGTTTTCTTCAATGGTGACGGCACCGCGCGTCATTATGTCCGAAACCCTGGCTTTGTTCGGGTCTGAATCTGATGCAACGCAGCGGATGGCGATGTCGCGGTCGGTTATCATGCCTTTTAGCTTTCCCTTGTCGTCGCAGACGGGGAGAGCGCCGATATTATACTTCTTTAAAAGCCTTGCCGCCGCGGAAACGGGTTCATCTGCTCCGACGGATACAACCGATTCACTCATTAAGTCAAATACTTTCATATAAAATCCTCCTTGCTGTCATTTTTGACAGCGGGAGATTTTTTTATTCAACCAGATCCAGCAGAGCAGGACCTGCGGCATCGGCAAAGAGCCTTATTGCAGCGAGCGCTTCCTGCAATGTGTTTCCGTTGCTGCCAACCTCAAGAATAAGCGAGCCTGAAGCCAGATGCTGATTATAGCGATATTCAACCAGCGTGATAGGCCGCATGAGTGTCGGATATTTTTCGGAAACCGCATTCTGGAGATAAAGAGCAAGACTCAAGTTTCCTTTCCAGTTGGGATGCTCAAGACCGCATTCATCGGTTCCCATGACGAACATGAGCTGTGACGCGCAGACTCCGGTTTCCGTTGCAACGGTTTTGTAGGTCACATCGTCCGAACCGAGGGCATCTCTGTGCAGGTCGATGACGACTGATATGCTCGGGTTCTCGTCCAGATAGCTCTGGATTGCCTCACCGCACTTTGTGTATGAGCCCGTGTAGCTGGGATAGTCGTAAACTCCGCGGTCGTGAATGACCTTGAGCCCTTGCGCGGAAAGAAGCTCACAGAGCTCATCACCGATTCTTATTACATTATAATTATTATCCTGCGTTCTGTTGCCGCCGGAGTCATCATATCTGTCAAGACCGGCAGGGGAGTATGCTTCACTGGAATGGGTGTGTATGATTAATATCTGTGGCTCATCGCTTCTGAGCTTTACAGCGGAGCCTTCAGACAGCATTTCCTTTACATTAATAATATAAGAGCTTGAGTTTTTGATAGTCAGCCCGCCCGATATTGTGGTTGGAACAATATTGTCATCTGCAGGAAGAGTAGTTTCGACGGGATTGCTCTCCGCGGCCGCCTGCATATCGGGAGGGAAATCGCTGTCGCTATCTTCTGCTGTGTCAGAGGAAGCCTTGTACATAGTGCAGCCGTTTTCAAACCCGAGAATTTGGCGGCTGATAGTCCCGACCCAACCGTAATTCAAAACCAGATAGATTCCGAGTACGGCCAACGTAACTGCCGTAATTAGTTTGAGCTTTCTCATGGGCATTCCTCCTCAGCCAAACATATGTATTGACAAAGGCAAATTATTACTGTATTATTGCGTTCATGCGCGTCCTAATCTGGGCAGAAAATGAAAAAGTTACAAAATGGTTGCAACCAATTTTATGTAAACCAAGCGCAACTTGCGATCGGAGGAGAACAATGCATATTACATATAGACCGCGCGGAGTGTGTTCCCAGCTGATGGAGATTGATGTAGAAGACGGTATAATTCAAAAAGTGGAGGTGCTGGGCGGATGCAGCGGCAATCTTCAAGGCATTTCCAAGCTTCTGGTGGGGATGCAGGTTGAAGAGGCCATAAGCAGACTGCGTGGAATCAAATGTGGATTTAAACCTACATCCTGCCCGGATCAGCTTTCAAAAGCGTTGGAAAAGTACGTGAAAAATTGCTGATTTAGTTAACATAATAAAAACAAATAATTAAAATGATTTACATAATGATGTAAACTTGATTAAAGCTAGTAATATTTTTAAAGTTTTTTTGCGAAAAACGGTCGATTTTTTAAAATTGTGCAACTTAACTAAAGCACAACATTTTGAGTAAAATCGGGGCTTAGCACCCTAAATGGAGTACGAAAAATATTCTTCATGTTAATGTTGCACAAATTCGACAAGCTCAAATTGTGCAATATTGCTGTTGAACGGGGCTTGGGCGTTTCGATATAATTAATATGCCTAAAAGTTATTGCGTTAAGTTTTAGGCAAATCACCCAATCATAAGGAGACAGGAGCGTTTTATGAGTAAAACTAAATTATGTGTAACACTCGTATTCGTTGTCTGTTTACTGTGTGCTTTCTGCTGTGGCTCTGCTATGGCGGAACAGACTGATGGCGGTGCAAGCTATGCCGAGACCCCGGTTTATCTGGACGGACTGCTGTCCTGCCGAGGATACGAGATTGGCGGAGATACTTATGTCTCCCTGGAAACAGTCGCCGAACTCATTGGATTTGATGCATCCGCTGACTTTAATTCTGAGACAAATACATTGACCATTGAGGTCGCAGATATTGAAATCACCGTTACCGACGGTCAGCCTTATATGACCGCTAACGGCAGATGTTTATATCTCCCCGACGGATATGTCACTATTGGCGGAAACGCAGTTTTCCCCATGGACATCGTCGCGAAGATATTCAATCTTGATGCTGTTTACGATTCCGAAAACGGTATCTGGGATTTAAGCACAGTGAACAAGTCAATTCTCGCCGGTGCTGACGAGTATTACGACTCAGACGAACTTTATTGGATGAGCCGTATCATCACCGCCGAGGCAGGTAACCAGCCCTTAGAGGGACAGATTGCCGTAGGTAATGTTGTTATGAACCGCGTTGAAAGCTCCCGTTTTGCAGACACGGTCAAGGGAGTCATCTTCCAGGAGGGTCAGTTTGACCCCGTCAGAAACGGAAGTGTTTATTGCGATCCCTTTGATTCCTGCGTAGTTGCGGCTAAGCTTGCGCTTGAAGACTGCAATGTGGTCGGCAAGGCACTATTCTTCCAGATGGCACGAGGCGGAGAAATGTCCGAGTATGCGAGCTTCATTATGCAAATCGGCGAACATTATTTCTTCGGCTGATTGCTAAACAGAAACGAATATGTTAAAATGAGCTGTAATCATTACAGCTCATTTTTTTCGTTTGAGGTAATTATGAAAGATATACTTGAAAGCGGTTTTGCCGAACTCGGACTTAATCTGACCGAGGAAGCGGCAGAGCGCTATGAAACATATTTTGAATATCTTGAAGAGAAGAACAAGGTCATGAATCTGACTGCCATAAGCGGCAGGGAGGATGTGGCACGGCTTCACTTTCTTGACTGCGCGGCAGTGCTGGGATTTGCGGATTTCAAAGATAAACGCGTAATCGATGTGGGCACGGGCGCGGGCTTCCCCGGTCTTGCGCTTAAAATAGCCGAGCCGGATATGGAGCTTACATTACTCGACAGTCTCAATAAGCGCGTTGACTTTCTGCAGGAAACCTGCGAAAAGCTGGGACTTAATGATGTCAAATGTATCCATGCAAGGGCTGAGGAAGCCCCAAAGGACTTCAGAGCCGCTTTTGATATTGCAACGAGCAGGGCAGTGGCCCGCTTAAACGTCCTCTGTGAGCTCTGCCTGCCATTTTTAAAGGAAAACGGCGTGTTTATAGCTATGAAAGGCCCAAACTGCTCAGAAGAGCTTCTGGAGGCCCAGAATGCGATGAAGCTTCTAGGAGCGGAGCTCGAAGCTGCTGAAAACTATAAAATACCGGGTACGGACATCTCCCATACCGCAGTTATCATAAGAAAAACGAAGCCCACTCACCCGAAATATCCCCGCAAATGGGCACAGATTAAGAAACAACCGTTATAAAAAGAAAAACGCAGGTTCAAATGAACCTGCGTTTTGTTTTACTGAAAATCAGAGACCGATTTTGTCAAAAAGGTTCTGGAAGAAGTTGATGACTGCATCAACGACTGCAGATACGGAATCGCCCAGATCGGAAACGAACTTCTGAACGCCTTCCTTTGCGTGTGCCATATCCATGAGATACTTCTGTGCCTGCTCAACCTTTTCCTTAAGCTGATTTACGTCCAGCTTTTCGAGGGAACGGCAGAGGTCAATGAGCTTTGCGATCTGAGCATCGCTGAGGTCTACGCCGTATTCCTCTGCAATGTCGATAATCTGCTGTCTGAGCTCTTCATCGCTCATCTTGCTGGTTTCATCCAGCATGAGCTTGAGCTCGTTTACGATTGCGGTGGAGTCTGCGCTGCCGATTTCGTCTGCCAGCTCAGCGGTGGTGGTAAGCTCCTGAGTGCCGATTTCCTTTGCGGCCTCGTTGAGGCTTTCGCCGGTGATGTCCTCATATGCTTTGTAAATGCCGGTCAGAGCTGCGGTGCCGGATACCTCAAAGGGAGCTGCAATCTGCACATCGGCATCGGTGATGCCTGCGGTGACCATTGCGTTCATGTACATATCGGGAGTGCACCAGCTGATGTTCTTGACGGAAACCTCAAGGCCTTCGCCTTCCTCAAGGTCTTCAATATAGACGCAGGAGATTGCGCGGGTGCCGATAAGGCTTTCATCGACAACGCCCTCGAGATACTGGCGCTCATCTGCGTTTGTAACGGTGAGCTCCTTGACATCGCCTCTGTCTATATCAAAATAATTGTAAACTGTTTCAACTTCGCTGTCGCTTAAGTCGGCGGCAATAACAACTCTGCTGTCGGAGTAGGAATCTGCAAAGCAGGCAACACTGCCGAGCATCATAACTGCGAGAATAATGGATATAATTTTTTTCATAGCAAAAATTCCTTTCTTAAGGGTAGCTGTATTCTAATACTATAATGCATCAATTGTGTTAACTAATTATTAATTTAACATGTACTAAATATTGACATACACACTTTAGTGTGCTACACTGTGACCATATTAATTCCAATGAAGCCCCAAGAATCGAAAGAAACTGGGGGTGGAGGAAGCTCTGGAGAATCCCGAAAGGGTGCCGAAGGTGTAAGGCTTTAAGCCGAATCTCTCAGGCCAAAGGACAGAGGAAAGCATATGTGTTTTCTTTTATCTCCGGAGCTGCTGAATTTTCAGCAGCATTTTTTATTTTTGGAGGAAATGTAAAATGGAAGCTGCACTGCTCAAAATCGTACAGACTGTAAACATGTACCTGTCAGACTATATTCTGATAATCATGCTTATCGGCTGCGGACTGTTCTTCTCGATTAAGACAAAGTTCGTTCAGATCCGCTGCTTCGGCGAAGCATGGCGCTCGGTATTCGGCAACTTTACCCTCAAGGGTGAAAAGCAGAAGGGCGGCATGAGCTCATTCCAGGCACTGACCACCGCAATCGCGGCACAGGTCGGTACCGGCAATATCGTCGGCGCATGCGGTGCTATCCTTATCGGCGGCCCCGGTGCAATCTTCTGGATGTGGATTATAGCCTTCTTCGGAATGGCAACAATCTACGCGGAAGCTGTTCTGGCACAGAAGACCCGTGTCGTCAATGCTGACGGTTCTGTTTCCGGCGGCCCTGTTTACTATATTAAGCACGCATTCCAGGGCAAGTTCGGCAAGTTCCTTGCAGGCTTCTTTGCAATAGCAATCATCCTTGCTCTCGGCTTCATGGGCGCAATGGTACAGTCCAACTCCATCGGCGAATCCATGAACACCGCATTCGGCATTCCCACATGGGTTGTGGGCGTTATCGTAGCGGCGCTCTCCGCAGTCATCTTCATTGGCGGAGTTCAGCGCCTTGCATCCGTAACCGAAAAGATTGTTCCCGTCATGGCAACTCTCTATATTGTCGGAGGACTTATCGTTCTCATCTGCCGCATCAAGTATATCCCCGCAACCTTCGGTGTAATCTTTAAATATGCATTCAATCCCACCGCTATGATCGGCGGCAGCATCGGCTTTGCAATCAAGCAGGCAATTTCTCAGGGCGCAAAGAGAGGCCTCTTCTCCAATGAAGCCGGTATGGGCTCAACTCCTCACGCACACGCGCAGGCAAACGTCAAGGCTCCTCACGAGCAGGGTGTTGTCGCAATGATGGGCGTTTTCATCGATACCTTCATCGTTCTGACCATGACCGCACTGGTTGTTATCTCCACCCTCTATGTGGGTGACGGAGTCCTTGCAGGCGGCGTTGCAAACGGCGTTCCCGAGGGCATCGCAAAGACCAATATGGCTCAGCTTGCATTCGGAAGCGTATTCGGCGAAGGTCTGGGCGCGGCATTTGTGGCAATCTGCCTGCTGTTCTTCGCATTCTCCACCATCATCGGCTGGAACTTCTTCGGACGTATCAATGTTGAGTATCTCTTCGGCAAGAAAGCCGTTCTGCCTTACTCCATCATTGCAATCGTGTTCGTATTCCTCGGCTCCATCCTCTCCAACGATCTGGTATGGGAGCTGACCGATATGTTTAACCAGCTCATGGTTATCCCCAACGTCATCGCACTGCTTGCCCTTTCGGGAATGGTTGTTGCCTCCGCAAAGGCGGGAAAGAACGAGGACTTCAAGAGCAATAAGTAATTTTGAATAAAAAAGCCGTGTCGAAAGACACGGCTTTTTTATTTGACAGAGCAGGGGATGGAGAGTAAAATGCTTTCGTGATTATATTTTCCGATTGGAGTAAGCTATGGAAATAACATGGTTAGGCCATGCCTGCTTTAAAATATCCCACGAGGGCTATACCCTCGTAATAGACCCCTACAATATTCAGGGCATAAACGGCTACCCTGAGCTTCACGTTGATGCCGATGCTCTGCTGATAAGCCATGAGCACCCGGGTCATAACAACCGCTCGGCAGTAAGACTCTCGGGAACGTCGAGACCCTGCCCCTTTGAGGTCGAGAAGATTGAAACCCATCACGACACAAGCTGGGGACTCATGCGCGGAAGCAACACCATCCATGTGATAAAGTGGGACGGATATAAGCTCGTGCATATGGGCGACTATGCCTGCGGCCTTTCGGAGAACGAAAAGTTTGACCTCATGGGTGCGGACGTACTGATGATATCCTGCGGCGGCTTCAGAGCCATGCCCGCGATTTACACGAAGCCCCTTGCGGATGAGCTCTGCGCGAATGTGGTAATTCCCATGCACTATGCTCACGACAATGTCGGCGGACGCAGGTGGGAGCGCATAGAGGACTTCATTGACCAATATGAGCCTCTGCCGATTGTAAAGAAATACGATACCAATACAATCTGCATTACCCATGATACCCCCGAGCAGGTCGCGGTGCTCAAATACATGAAATAATCTTGAATAATCAAGGAAATCTGTCATAATTTCCTTGATTATTTTCATGTAATGGTATATGCTATAAGCTGACTTTTTAAGGGGGATTAAACCTGTGTCAAAATCCAAAGAGCAAAATTATCTGCACGGTGCGGCTATTCTGACGGCAGGCGTCGTGATAATGAAAATACTGGGATTTATCTATAAAGTCCCGCTTGGCAATATGATAGGGGACGACGGCTATGCCCTGTTCCTGTCTGCCTATAATGTATATAACGTATTCCTTACCCTCGCAACCGCGGGACTTCCCGTTGCACTGTCGAGAATGATATCTGAGGCGCATACAAAGGGCTGTCATCTTCAGGCGAGAAAAACATTCTCCGTGGCGTGGTGGACATTCTTTGTCCTCGGCGCAGTAAGCACACTGATTATGATTCTTTTCCCCGGCTGGCTGGCAGGGGATGTGCTCAACAACCCCGATACCGAGGCAAGCATAGTCGCTCTTGCTCCCGCAGTCCTGCTTGTGTGTCTTACCAGCGCATACCGCGGCTTCTGCCAGGGCTATGAGAACATGATACCGACCACAATCGGTCAGGTTCTCGAGGTTCTGGTAAAGGTAATTGTCGGTCTTGCGCTTGCATGGTATCTGGTAAATGCGGGCTACAACAAGAGCATTTCCGCGGCAGGTGCCGTGTTCGGCGTAACAGCAGGCTCTCTTGCAGTTTTGCTGTATATGATTATCTACAAAAAGCGCAACTATAAGCAGGAAACCGTTTCAGGAGATGAAAGCTCCGAAAGCGGCGGAGAGATATTTAAAAACCTCATCCGCATTGGAGTTCCCATTGCGCTGGGTGCATCCGTCCTTTCCGTAATCAATGTGCTCGACTCAGGTCTCTGCATGGCAAGACTTCAGAAGGGCGCAGGCTATACATATCAGCAGGCAAAGGTGCTTTACGGCGTTTACGGCAAGGCCCAGACCCTTTACAATCTGCCTGCCGCGTTCATAACTCCGCTGACTATTTCCATAGTTCCTGCAATTGCGGCTCAGATAGTGAGTAAGAACGATAAAATGGCAAGTAAGATAAGCGAGGATTCACTCAGAATTTCCGTCGCTGTCGCGATGCCTATGGCAGTCGGCCTTGCGGTGCTGTCAAAGCCCATTATGCAGGTTATCTATCCCACTGCAAACGAAGCAGGCGGCCTGCTCCTGTGCCTGCTCGGCATAGCATCCTTCCCCGTGTGCTTTGCTCTTATGTCCAACGCAGTCCTTCAGGCATCGGGCAATGAAAAGTATCCGGTTTACTCCATAATCATCGGCGGCGTTGTAAAAATCATTGTCAACTATATCCTTGTGGGTATGGCGGATATAAACATCTATGGCGCACCTATCGGTACTCTGTGTTGCTATATTACCATGTGCGTCATGAATATGATATTCATGTTCCGCAAGCTTGAACCCAATCCGAAGCTTTCGAATATCTTTGTCCGTCCCACTCTGGCAAGTCTCATAATGGGCGTCGTGGCCTTTGCCGTCTATTTCGGAAGCATGTATATCCTGCCGACAGACAGCAGACTCTACATGCTAGTCGGAATGTGCCTTGCAATCGGCGTTGCCGTCGTTGTATACGGTGTTGCGGTCATCAAACTCCGCGCAATAACCGCCGAGGATATGAAGCTCATTCCCAAGGGCGAGAAAATTGCCGGGCTTTTACACATGAAATAAGCAAAAAATCCAGGTTTTTTAAGACTTTTTTTAAAAAATGCTTGCATAATTGAACAAGATGTGATAAATTCATTAAGCTGGATTTTTTCCAGTAGTAAACAGTCAATATCCTGCCCATCCCCCGGCGCAGGTTATATGTAAAGGGCTTATTGCCTTAAAATTATTAGGAGGATATACACATGAATAAAGCAGAACTCATTGCTGCTGTTGCAGAGAAGACCGGTCTTTCCAAGAAGGATTCCGAGAAGGCAGTTAACGCTGCAATCGATAGCATCGTTGATACTCTCGTAGCAGGCGAGAAGGTTTCTATCGTCGGCTTCGGCGCATTCGACGTTAAGGAGCGCGGTGTTCGCGTAGGCCGCAACCCCAAGACCCGCGAAGAGATCGAAATCCCCGCAACCAAGGTTCCTTTCTTCAAGGCAGGCAAGGCACTCAAGGACGCAGTTGCAAAGTAATTGAATTTGAAAATATAAGCCGCCCGTCGGGCGGCTTTTTCTAATAGTCAGGAGTTTTATATGAGACTTGATAAATATCTTAAGGTTTCCCGCCTTATAAAACGCCGCACGGTTGCAAACGAAGCCTGCGACGGTGAGCGTGTTTCCGTAAACGGACGTCAGGTCAAGGCGAGCTATCAGGTCAAGGTGGGCGATATAATCGAAATTGCCTTCGGCCAGAAAACGCTTAAGGTCGAGGTCCTTGCGGTAAACGAAACTGCCAAAAAGGACGAAGCGCCTGCAATGTACCGGGAAATAGAGTGATAAAACCCCGAGGACAAAAGTCCTCGGGGTTTGTTTTGAGATTAAATCATATATTTCTTAATTGCTTCGTCTGCCGCGTCGGGGTCAATGGATGCGCTGATGACGAACTCGATGTTCTCCTTGGCGGAGAAGCCGTCAAGCCATGCCAGGAATTCGGCGAAAGACTTTGCATCCTTGTCGCCGACTATTTTGAGGAAGTTATCGACGAAGACATGAGTGATATCATAGTTGCCGGAATGCAGACCGCAGATGAGACCCTTGATTGCCTCGTATGACTTAATGTCATAAGCGCCTGCTTCAACAAGTCGTGCCTGATAGGGAATATCGTATGTAAGCTTCTGCTCTTTCTCGATGCAGACAACGTCGCCGTTTTCCATGGCGACTGCCTCACGAACGAGCTCGACCAGACGTTTTGTTTTACCTGAACCCTTGAGACCTAAAATTAACTTAACCATTTTAACCACGCTCCTAACTTGTATTATAGTGTGATAGTTAATTTCTGATTATAGCTTACCATTTTTGTCGGATATGTGCAAGCTAAAAAGATAAAAAAGCCGCCCAATTATATAGGGCGGCTTTTGTGCATAATTCATGTGCCGGGTTTGCCAAGCATTTTAAACATATTCTTCTTGTATGCCTCAACTCCGGGCTGGTCAAAGGGGTTGACGTTTGACATATATCCTGATATGGCGCATGCCATTTCGAAGAAGCATACGAGAGAGGCAAAGCCCGATTCATCTCTGGAGGGAACGGAAATCCCGATGTTGGGAACGTTGCCGGAGATGTGGGCGGCCTTGACCGCCTCGCTTGCGGTGCGGCAGATATCGCCCATTTCCTTGCCTGCCAGATAGTTAAGACCGTCGGGGTCGCCCATTTCAAAGGGGACGGTGAAGCCACGTCGGGGAGTTTCAAAGCTTACGATGCTTTCCATAAGTGTACGGGGACCGTCCTGAATGTACTGCCCCATGGAGTGGAGGTCTGCGGTGAATTCAACAGAGGCAGGGAAGATGCCTATGCCGTTTTTGCCCTCGGATTCGCCGTAGAGCTGTTTCCACCATTCCGCCATGAAGCGGAAGCTGGGCTCATAACAGCCGAGAATTTCAATGCTCCGCCCGAGGCGGTAAAGATGCTGTCTTGCGGCGGCATACTGCCATGCGGGATTTTCCGGTGAACGAAGGTCAAGCGCCTTGAACTCATCTATTGCGCAGTTAATAACGGTTTTAACGTCGATGCCTGCCGCCGCCATGGGAAGCAGCCCGACTGCGGAAAGAACGCTGTAGCGGCCGCCAACATCGTCGGGAACGGTGAAGCACTCCCAACCCTCCTCATCGGCCATGGACTTT
Organism: Oscillospiraceae bacterium; assembly: GCA_045615725.1. Lineage (GTDB taxonomy): Bacteria > Bacillota > Clostridia > Oscillospirales > Oscillospiraceae > F23-B02. The sequence continues at coordinate 1,895 of JAZLFI010000131.1, read as the reverse complement.
AAAACTCCGCGATTTGCGTCTGTGGTGGCGAATATGTGCTTTTTAGCGGCAGAGCCGTATTTTTCCTTGAGGAGCTGGCGGAATATGCGGAATGAAACCGCAGGCTCGAGGGTAGTGCCGGATTTTGAAATGACGTTAACGTCGAAATCGACATCGCCCAGCATTTCAAGCATATCGTTCAGATAATCGGGAGAAAGACCGTTGCCCACGAAGAATACTTTCGGGTCATCCTCTTTGGGAACGGGACGCAGGAGCTCAATAGCGCCTCTTGCACCGAGATAAGAGCCTCCTATGCCGATAACGACAAGAGCCTTTGAACGTGAACGTATTTTGGAAGCGGCGCTTAATACGCCTTTAAGCTCTCCTTCTTTCATGCGCTGGGGAAGCTGCAGCCATCCGGTAAAATCATTGCCCAGACCTGTACCGTCTGCAAGTGCTCTGTGAGCGGCTGCGGCGGCGGCATAGTCGGGACCGGCAGGCTCAAAGAATGAAGATGCTCCGGATAAATCAACTTTAACCATATGCTGCCTCCTTCACTTAGTTTCTCAGACTAAATTGCTAAATTATATTATACACCTTGCACGCGAAAATGCAAGTGAAATTTTTCCATGTGGGGAAGCGCAATATGTTTTTAATGGAAAATTTGCATAAAAGTGGGGAGTCAGTGCAGACCGACAAAGCTTTTTGCCAGATTTCCGTAGATGTGCATGAAGCCCGCACACTCAACATCGCAGTCGGAAACGAGGGGAATTTCGCATAAAAGCTCCTCGCCGCGATATATGTTCATTGTTCCTATCTGCTCGCCCTTATATACAGGCGCGGGGATTTCCTCGGGAAGATTGACCTCATATTTAATGTCGCCCGAGCCCTGTTTTGCTACCAGTGCTTTCTCGGGCCCGCTGTACATGGGCTGAACACTGTCGCAGTTGCCCATTTTCACGCTGACAGGCGGCAGAACATCGGGTGAGCGCAGGGAAACGGCGGAATAGTTTGCAAAAGCATAGTTCAGCAGTGTTTTTGCGTCTTCGTTTCTGGAATCGGAGGTTTCCCCGTGCATGATAACGGCAATATATTCGGTTCCGTCGCGCTCTGCTGTTGCGGAAAGACAGTACATGGCTTCCTCGGTAAAGCCCGTTTTAAGGCCGGTACAGCCGTCGTAGTAATAGACGAGCTTGTTGGTGCTTGAAAGGCCGAATTCGCCGTTTCTTATGGTGTCCATCCATATCGTGGTGTAATCCTTAATCATGTCGTGGGATATAAGCTCACGCGACATGACCGCGATATCGTGGGCGGTGGTGTAGTGCTCATCGTCGTCAAATAGCCCCGTGCAGTTGGTGAAATGCGTGTTCCGGAGTCCGAGCTCTTCGGTGCGCGCATTCATCCGCTCAACGAAGGCCTCCTCCGTACCGCAAAGATGCTCGGACATTGCAACGGCACAGTCGTTTGCGGAAACAACGGCGATGCACTTGAGCATTTCGTGAACGCTCATCTGCTCACCCTCTTCGAGGAATACACAGCTTCCGCCGAAGGAGGATGCCCGCTTGCTTGCGGTAACCGTGTCCTCAAGGGAAATATCGCCCCTGTCAACAGCCTCGACGATTAACAGCATGGTCATAACCTTTGTAACGCTGGCGGGTGCCATGCGCTCATCCGAATTCTTTTCATAAATTATCTCGCCGCTTTCCTTTTCCATTAAAATGGCAGACGGCGCTTTAACGGTAATATCGTCACCGTGCAGAGTGTCAATCGCGTAAGCAGGCGATGAAAGCATAATGCCTGCAAGAATCATACTTAAAAATCTTTTCATGGCTTATCCCCTCCGAAAAGAGAATATGCAGAGTTTAATTCGAACATGCCACGCCCAATCAGGTTGCAAAATTATGGTTTATTCGACA
>JAZLFI010000130.1:0-3581 GCA_045615725.1 Oscillospiraceae bacterium | reverse complement strand
AGATATCCGTATCTATTCAATCTCATAGCTGTAATACCCATCCATTCCGTCACTGATCAGGTGACCGCCGTCGATAGCGATTACACGCTTGGAGAACGCATTGACCAGTTCTTTTTCGTGGGTTACTACCAGAATGGTAGTGCCCATCTCGTTAATCTTTTCAAGCAGGAGCATGAGCTCAAGGCTGCGCACAGGGTCGAGGTTGCCGGTAGGCTCGTCGGCAATAATCATCTGAGGATTATTTACCAGAGCTCTTGCAATGGCAACACGCTGCTGCTCGCCGCCGGAAAGCTCTGCGGGCAGGCGCTTTTCGCGGCCTTCAAGTCCGACAAGCTCAAGCACGTGAGGTACTCTTGCTTTGATTTCCTTTGAGGTTGCGCCGACAACGCGCATCGCAAATGCGACATTGTCATAAACCGTCATATTGTCTATAAGACGAAAGTCCTGGAAGATGACGCCGAGGGTTCTGCGCATCTTGGGCATATTGCGGCGTTTCATTCTGTTCATGTTGAAACCGTTGACGATTACCTCGCCCTCGGTGGAACGAATCTCGCCCGTAAGGAGCTTGATAATGGTGGTTTTGCCCGAGCCGGAAGGTCCGACGAGGAAGGCAAACTCACCTTCGTTTATTGACAGGCTTATATCATTCAGTGCAGCTACCTGACTGTTTGAATAAACCATTGTCACATTGTTCATCTCAACCATTTGAGGTTTTCCTCCTGGAATTAATAAATCACTGCTTCATGGAGTCCAGATACTGCTTGACCATCATTGCAACCTTGAAGACGATTGCATGGTCAAACTCACGCAGGTCAAGGCCTGTGAGCTTTTTAATCTTCTCAAGACGGTAGACAAGAGTGTTTCTGTGTACATAAAGCTTACGTGAGGTTTCGGATACGTTAAGGTTATTTTCAAAGAACTTGTTGATGGTCTCGAGAGTATCCTCGTCCAGAGAATCAAGAGAGTTCTTTTTGAATACTTCGTTAAGGAACATCTCACACAGAGTGGTGGGAAGCTGGTAGATAATACGGCCGATGCCGAGATTCTCATAGCTGATGATGTCCTTCTCGGAATCGAATACGCGACCGACATCAATAGCGATCTGAGCTTCCTTGTAGCGGTCTGCAAGCTCTCTGAGATGCTTTGCAATGGTGCCGATACCGATTATGCACTTAATCTGAAGCTCGGTCTGGAGTGCATTCTCGACGGATTCGGCAATGGATTTAATCTCAGCGGGGTTTTCGCCGTTGGGCAGTTCCTTGATAATTACGATATCGGTTTCGTTTACGCTGATAACGAAATCATGCTGCTTATCGGGGAAAATGCTCTGGAGAACTTCAACAGAGGCAACGTCTGCTCTGTCGCACTGACGCACGAGCATGAGCACGCGGGGAATATCGGGTACAAAGTGAAGCTCCTTGGTTCTGACATAAACGTCGCCGGGAAGAATATTATCGGAGATGATGTTCTTAAGAAAAGCAGCCTTGTTGTGCTTTTCCTCGTAGTTGGATTTTGCTTCGTTGAACGCAACGGCAGCCATGAGGCAGCTTACCTTTGCCATTTCATCCACGCCCTCTACGAACACGGCATAGTCAAACTTGGCGTTACTTGTTCCGAGGATTTTGTAGGTGCGCAGACTGCTTACATAAGTCTGCTCGCCGTTTTCAAAATTGAAGCCCTGGAAATCGTCAAGACGTGAGCCGATCATTGAAAGCTCACTGCAGGTAATGACAAAGCCCTGGTCATCAACGATGCCGATGCATCTGTCGGTTGCTTCCTTTATCTGAACAATAACGCTTTGGAAAATTCTGCTGGACATAAGTTTTCCTCCAAACAAAGTATTATGTGAAAATATACAAATCGGATATTCCGTCGTTTTTATCATAATAATACTTTTTTGTGCGTTTTTCAATAGAAAAGTGGGTGAAATTTGTGAAGTTTAGAAAAAAACATCAAAAGTATTTGATAAAAGCACCAAATACAGCCACCTGTTTTTTGTCATTTTTGCTTCATCAGTCTGCACAACTCATCATCTGTCAATGCGCGGAATTCCCCTGATTTCAGTGAAACATCAAGCTCTACTGTGCCGATTGCCAGTCGCTCCAGCTCTTTGACAGGTTTTCCACGCGATGCAAGCATCCGCTTAACCTGATGATATTTTCCCTCCATGACTTTTACAAGACAGCTGCCGTCATCCAGTGGGACGAGCTCCGCAGGCAGGCATTTCGTACCGTCGCCCAACATGAGACCTTCTCTGAATGCCGCAACATCGTCGCTGCTTACCGCGCTCTCTGTTACCGCGTGATAGGTCTTTACGATTTCGGACTTGGGTGAAATTATCCAGTGGGCAAATTCGCCGTCGTTTGTCAGCAGCAGGAGTCCCGTTGTATCCTTGTCCAATCTGCCAACGGGAAACAGCCCCATTTTCCGCATCTCGGGTGTTACAATGTCGAGCACGGTTTTCTGTTTTCCGTCATCTGTTGCGGAAAGGAGTCCTGCAGGCTTATTCAGCATATAATACCGATATTTTGCATAGCTCAGCTCTTCCCCGTCGATGCTGACTTTGCTTACATCGGGGTCAAGCTTCTGTTCCGGTGCAGAGGCCACAACGCCATCAACAGCTATGCGCCCCGCTTTTATCATCTGCTTAATTTCCTTGCGCGAGGCAACACCGCATTCGGATATTAACTTGTCGACTCTCATTAACGGCATAGTCTGCGCTCCTGCCACATAAGCTTTTTATATAAGGATTATACCATAAAAGCTCAGTATTTTGAACAGTTTCGGGGATTTGTTATCAGTATGTTTACAAAGTTTAAAAGCAAAAAGAGTGCCGTAATATTCATAGTAATCCTCGGCGTGCTTATGGCCGCCGCGGTAATTGCGATGAGCGTTCCGGGAGGTGGATTCGGGCTGACGGAAATAATTGACGTATCCGATACAGAAGGTCGGGAGAAATATTTAAACTCATTCGGTTGGGAGATTGACACCGCCAGCGAGGAATGCCGCGACATCACCCTGCCAAGAGAATTTGACGGGATAATGGAAGATTACGCAAAGATGCAGTATGAGCAGGGCTTCTGTCTTTATGACTACGCAGGTTTTGACTGCAAGCAATATACATACACTGTGACAAATTACGAAAACGACTGCCCCGTATACGCAACGCTTTATGTACGAAACCGGCATGTTATCGCCGGTGATATTCACTCAGCGGCAATCGACGGCTTCATGCACGGTTTGAAAACAAAATAAAAAAAGACTTAGTCAAATGACTAAGTCTTTTTTATAAAGCGAGTTAATTACTCAGTAACACCGATAACAACACCGGAACCGACGGTACGGCCGCCTTCACGGATAGCGAAGCGGAGGCCGTTCTCGATTGCGATGGGGGTGATCAGTTCAACGCTCATGTCGACGTTATCGCCGGGCATGCACATCTCAACGCCTTCGGGAAGGGTGATGACGCCGGTAACGTCGGTGGTACGGAAGTAGAACTGAGGACGGTAGTTATTGAAGAAAGGAGTATGACGGCCGCCTTCTTCCTTGGACAGAACGTAAACCTGGCCAACGAACTTGGT
>JAZLFI010000129.1:0-7319 GCA_045615725.1 Oscillospiraceae bacterium | reverse complement strand
CTGCCTGCAACAAATGCTGCGGAGTATCGCACAACATTTTCTGCCTCGGTGGGGAGAATGTGAACACCGCCGTGGGAGTTAATAAGCGCTTCAAGCCCGTTCTCGCTGAGAGTGTCCATGATTTCCGAATAGAGAGGTCGGGAGTATTCGCCGCCCTCGTCGGAGAAGAAAACGAGGTCTGCGTTAAAGCCGCAGCTTGTGAGCAGACAGAAGCGCTTTACAGTATTTGCAGCATCATCTTTGTCGCCGCAGATAATCGGCATATCGCCCGAAATGCCGTATGGCCACAAATCCCGCTTTGCCGCAAAGGGTGCATCATACTGCCTCGGGAAAAGGCATGGTGAGAGCATTTCCATTGCTTTGCCGACATCGTCTGCCGTAAGACCTAAAAGGGAAGCGCTTGCGGAAACGAGTCCGCCGAATTCGCCCGCGCCGATTGCAAGCATGTGCTGAGCGCCGCTGTATGCAATGTCAGGAGTTTCGCCTATGCAGATTGCAAAGCGGCAGGAAAGAGTTTCGTTGGGTTTAAGTGTAACGCGGAAGCTTGCGGTGACGTATGGCACGGAAAGATGCCCCAGCGCACCAAATCGGTCAGCACTGAACGAGCAGGCTCTGTCGCAGGCAACGCACATCCAGCTTTCGGGCGCATCGTTGCGCCTGAGCCGCTTTATCATAAGACAGTCGGAGTCAACATATGCCTCCATGCCCAGAGCCCAAAAGGCAGGATGGTTTACATAATCACAGCAATCGGCAAGCACAGGCTCAAGCTCAAGAGAAAGCAGAGCATTGTCGAAGCCCCGCTTTGCCGTCAGATTAACGTATCGAAGCTCTCCGTTATCGGCACCTGATACTGCCGCGGTGCATTTAGCACGCAGTATATCAGTCTCAACCGTGCATGAGCAGGATGCCTCTCCCAACTCCCACATGCAGTTTACATAATCATTGTTAATCTCGGGGAGCAGGGAATAGCATTCGTCGCCCGATTTCAGCTTAATCATAATGCCGCCGTTGCTTTCAAAGGCGCGGTACACGGGCTTGTATATGAGCAGGTCACCGCAGGTGGAGAGTGACTGCATGGTTTCGGTTAACATAACATTATATATGCCGTTGGACAGAATACCGCAGTTCGGGTTTTCAAAATCAAAGTCCTCTCCGCGCTTTTGCCATTGCTCGGCTTTGTATTTTGCCTTATCGTCAATGCTTTCGCGCAGCTGCAAAACAGCGGAGGACTGGGGCAGTTTTTCATTCAGCAGGCTTTCATATGCGCGCATTTCGGGCGAGTGCATGAAAAGCTTCTGAATATAACCCGATTTCAGGCAGTTTGTTATTGATATAAGGCTCATTCCGAGATGATGCGCCATATAGCTTCTGATAATTTCGCCCTTGTCATTGCGGCATCGCGAAGCGGTGTAGTCAATGGCTTCGAAAAATCCGTAACGGCCTTTTGCGCCGATTTCCTCAAGTCTGCGCAGGTTTTTAACCGCCTTTCCCGTTTCGAGTCCGAGAGCAAGGAAACTGCTGTATGGCGAGATTACAAGCTCTCTGTCCTGCCCGCGCTTGAGCGCCAGATCAGCACAGCCGTTTGCTTTGTATCGGTAGTTGAGCGCATTGTCCAGAGAGAAAAACGCGCTTTCCGATATGCCCCAGACACCCGTGGGCGCAGTTCTGCTTTTCTGAACATAAAGGCAGTATTTTGAGCTTTCGTATAAAAGACTGTCGCGGCTAAGCGGCAGGAAAAGCTCGGGCATGAGGTACTCGAACATTGTGCCCGTCCAGCTTGCCATACCCTGATATCCGCCCTTTTTCAGCATGGCGCGGCTGAGCTGTCGCCAGTGCTTTCGCGGAACATCGCCCTTGGCTACGGCAATGAAGCTCGTCAGCCTTGCCTCGCTTGCCATAAGGTCATAGTGTCCCGGCGAGGGCAGTGCCTTTTCTAGGTCAAAGCCGATATAGAAAAGCTTCTTTTCCTCATCGTAAAGAAACTTGAAATCCATAGGTTCAATCAGCGCGGCAACTCTGTCCGCAAGCTTACGGTGATTAAGTTTACATAATCCGTTTTTGAGCACGAGAAGCGAAGCATAGATGTTGCCGCTGTCAACGGTGGAAACATACTTCGGCTCGAGAGGCCGCAGTGTGCGCGTGTCGTACCAGTTGAGGAAATGGCCCCTGTATTTCGGGAGTTTTTCAAGTGTGGTGACGGCGTTTTCGATAATATTCATTGCACTGCCGTTTCGGTCAATGCCCATTTCCATGGCGCAAAGGCATGAGCACAGCGCAAGTCCGATGTTTGTGGGGCTTGTTCTGTGAGCAATGCCGACTGGCGGCTGTTCCTGATAGTTGTCTGGGGGCAGCCAGTTATCCTCATAAGAGCAGAACTTTTCAAAATAGCTCCATATATCCTCTGCACAGCGGGTGAGATAGCTTCTCGTTTCGTGGTCGGGCTTTCGATCTGCGTTCAGAGGCATGGAAATGGAAAATGCGGTGACGGGCGCAACAGTCCACAGAAGTCCCGCAAGCTTGCTCAGCGCGCCGTATGCCAGCACGAGAAGTAAAATGCCGCTGAGCGGAGATATCCACATGTTTCGGTAGTAGGACGCAAGAGTGTTCTTTTTGTTTTCGTTCTGCGCGCTGGTTTCCCATTCGAGAAGATTTCTCCCGCTGACCGCCATGCGCCAGAGGGAAGTGAGCGCGGCGGAAAAACAAATCCATGCGTCGTACGGCAGAAACCACAGACGGAAAAATACCTGCGCAAAGGCGAGGGAAAGCCCGTTTAAAAGTCGGCTGTGGAATTTTAGCTCAAGGTCGGATTTCGAGGCGGAAACGAACTCCGTCAGCGAGATAAGAAGCCTTGTGCAAAGAGCAAGCAGCGCGGCAATGCCTGCAAGCATGAGCCCCTTGACGGGCAGGAAAAGTCCGAGAAAAATTGCCGCAAAGGTAAAGACGGGAACAAGGCTTCGGCGCAGGGAATCGAAAAGCTTCCAGCGCTCGATATCGGGCAAGTCCCTGCCCTCGGAGAATATCCATGCAATGTTCTGCCAGTCGCCCCGTGTCCAGCGGTGACTGCGTCGGTAATATGCAAGGGGAGAGGCGGGGAACGTGTCGGAAAACTCAATATCGCTCATGTAGCCGCCGCGAAGGTATGCACCCTCAAGTGCGTCATGGGAAAGCACAAGCCCGTCGGGGATGTGCTCCGAGCAGGCTATGAGCGCTCTTGCGTCAATGATACCCTTTCCCGGGAAACCGCCTGATGAGAATAAATCCATGTAAAGCTCGCCGCAGAGGGAAGAATAGGGTTCACAGCCGCCCGAGCCTGCGAAAACGCGTGAAAAGTCAGTCGCGTATACGGATTTTATCTCCGTGCATATTTTCGGGAAAATAATGCCGTGACCGTGTGTGACCATGCCTTTTTCACTGTCGATAACCGCGCGGTTGAGGGGGTGAAGCATGGCACCAATTAACTCTTTTGCCGTATCGGGCAGAAGTGAGGTGTCGCTGTCTAAGGTCAGAATATACTGAGTGCCGATAAGCTTGCTTTTATCGCCTGCGGAAATTCGAAGCTCGCTGTCCTCTCCGCAGATTAAACGTGCAAGAGCCAGCACCGCACCGCGCTTGCGCTCCTTTCCGCAGAAAACGTTTCTGCTCTCATCCTCGACTCTTTGACGGGTGAAAAGATAAAAATGCTGTCCGTATTTTCCGTTGAGCCTTTCAACCGCCTTTGCCGCGGCTGAAATGACTGCGGCATCCTCGGCAGTGACGGCAGTTTTCGCCTCGCGCAGGTCCGCAAGTATACCGAACAGAAGATTTTCGCCGCAGTTTCGGTTTGAAAGATAAAAGCGCTCAAGCCTTTCGCAGAGCTCTGCGCCGCTGTCCTTTTTTGTCAGAAGCGACGATATGACGCAGACAGTTTTTCCCTCATCGGGAATGCCGCCGTCAAGCTCCATTCTCGGCAGAAATCTCGGCTTTACGATAAGAAGAACGATGTAGTCAATAAGGCTTTTCGTCAGCTCCGATACGGGAAGCAGGAGAAGAACGGCGGCAATAACGCTTTTGGAAAGGAAGCCGCACAGCAGAGCGAGGAAAAGCGTGATAATAACATTTGACGCAATATACCATGCACCCGATTTTTTCTCCTCGGGGAACAGCTCAAAGCCGATATGCCTGCCGTTTTCATGGGATTTTTTCAATAATTCCTCGGCGCAGTGCCGTTCATCAGCGCCGCTTTTTTCGGCTAAGTCGGAAAGTGCCTTGCGGTAACGGCTTCGCGTTTCCTCGCTCATGTGGGGATAAATGCCCGCAGGGTCGGACATGAGAAGCTTTTCGATGCTGTCGGTGCGCTCAATAAGCTTCTGCAAATTCTCGGATGCCAGAAAACGCAGTGACGAGAAAATGGCCTCCATGCCCTCGGCATCGGGATTGCGTGAAAGCCTTATGACAAGCGCGGCACGAAGAGCGGCGGGGAAGAGGTATAATTCCGCACCCGACAGACTTGCGGCTGACTGAAAACCCTCAAGGAAGAGCATAATTCTGTCAGCAGAAATTTTGCCGAGCCCTGCGTTTACAAGCGTTTCCGCGGCTTTGAGAATGATAACGCCGTCATCGCTTACGCGAAGCGATTTCTCGGCGGAAAAAGCGCGTATGGCGTTTTTTGCTTCTCTCACGGCAATGTAGCGGTTATCCAGAAGCCATTCGTATTCCTGCGGGATTTTTGCGCTGTTGCCGTATTTTCCCTCGGCATCGGCATAGGTTGCGTTAATCGCGTTAATGGCGGAATTTATTTCCGAAGCGAGCTTTTTGCCTCTTATTGTGCCGACGGGTCTGTACAGCCTTGCCGCCGAAGCACCAAGCTCATATATGCGTTCATTTTCAATGTATTTTTGCTCAAAACCCACGCTATTACCTCCGTAATATCATTATAAATGTCATTTTCACCATTCCGTGCCCGAGATATTCAAATTCTTTCTACACATCTGACAAGATAAAATACTTGACAGCGGCATGGTATGAGTTTATAATCTGTAAAGTAAAAATCATTTACAGGGAGGAGATAACCGTGGAAGACAGCCGCATTATGCATGCCATGCTGTTTGATTTTTACGGTGAACTGCTGACTGACAAACAGCGCGAATACTTCGACCTGCACTATAATGAGGACCTTTCTCTTGCTGAGATTGCCGAACAGAGCGGCATATCACGGCAGGGCGTATGGGATATCATCCGCCGTGCCGAGGCGGCTATGATGGACATCGAAGAAAAGACGGGACTCATAAAGCGCTTTAACGAGCGCGGCGAAAAGCTCACCGAGCTTGACGCAAAAATGGAAGAGCTCGAAAAGCTCACCGAGGGCAGAGCAAAAGAAATTGCAGAATCGGTGCGTGAGGGCTTAAGTGATTTAAAGATTTAACGGGAGGCGACTTAAATGGCATTTGAATCATTATCCGATAAGCTTAATGCCGCCTTTAAGAAGCTCCGCGGCAAAGGCCGACTGACCGCCGCCGACGTTAAGGAAGTCATGAAGGAAGTGCGTATGGCGCTTCTGGAGGCTGACGTCAGCTATAAGGTCGTCAAGGAATTTACCAAAAACGTGACCGAGCGCGCATCGGGCTCCGATGTACTCGAGGCTCTTTCTCCCGCGCAGATGGTCATCAAGATAGTCAACGAAGAGCTTGTAAAGCTCATGGGAAGCGAAAACCAGCGTCTGAACATCGGTTCAAAGTCCCCCAGCGTCGTAATGCTGGTCGGTCTTCAGGGCGCAGGTAAAACCACCAACGGCGCAAAGCTTGCCGCCTATATGCGCAAGCAGGGCAAGAGACCTCTCCTTGCCGCCTGCGATATCTACCGTCCCGCGGCAATCAAGCAGCTGGAAACCGTGGGTGCACAGCTTGATATCCCCGTTTTCCAGATGGGAACGACAAACCCCGTTGACATCGCCAAAGCCGCAATTGAGCACGCAAGGAAGCACGGCAACGACCTGGTATTCCTCGATACCGCAGGCCGTCTGCATATAGATGAAGAGCTCATGGAAGAGCTCAAAAACATCCGCGATGCCGTTGAGCCTGCTGAAATTCTCCTTGTTGTTGACGCAATGACAGGTCAGGATGCGGTCAATGCGGCAGGCGCATTTGACGAAGCTCTCGGCGTAACGGGCGTCATGCTCTCAAAGCTTGACGGCGACGCACGAGGCGGCGCGGCACTTTCAATCAAGGCAAGCACGGGCAAGCCCATAAAGTTTATCGGCGTGGGCGAGAAGCTCGACCAGATTGAGCCTTTCTACCCCGACAGAATGGCATCCCGAATTCTCGGCATGGGCGACGTTCTGACCCTTATCGAAAAGGCCGAGCAGAGCTTTGACGAAAAGAAAGCCATGGAAATGGCGGAGCGCATGAAGGCAAACCGCTTCACCCTTTCCGATTATCTGGAGCAGCTCAATTCCCTCAAGAGCATGGGCGATATCGGCGATATCGCAAGCATGATTCCGGGAATCGATGCCAAGGCACTCAAGGGTGCAAAGGTTGACGAAAAGAGCATGTCCCACATAGAGGCGATTATCCTTTCTATGACTGAGGCGGAGCGGGAAAATCCCGCAATACTGAACTCAAGCCGCAAAAAGCGCATAGCCGCAGGCTCGGGCACTTCGGTTGTTGAGATAAACAGACTTTTAAAGCAGTTTGAAGCAATGCAGTCCATGATGAAGCAGCTTTCGGGCAAGAACATGAAGAAGCTTCAGCGCAAAATGGGCGGAGGCGGCGGATTTAATCTCGGCGGCCTCGGCGGATTATTCTAAGTTTACTCGTGCATAAGCACCTGTAATATATGTGATAAAGAAAAAATGGAGGTGAAACATAAATGGTAAAGATTAGACTTCGTAGAATGGGCGCAAAGAAGGCACCTTACTACCGTATCGTCGTAGCTGATTCCCGTAGCCCTCGCGACGGTCGTTTCATTGAGGAGATCGGTACTTACGATCCCATGGCAGACGATGCACAGAAGATCAAGGTTGATATGGAGCGTGCACAGTACTGGATTTCCAACGGCGCACAGCCTACCGAAACCGTACGCGGCCTGCTTAAGAAGGTCGAGGCATAAGGAGAAACTACCGGCATGAAAGAACTTTTGACCTATATTGTACAGAACCTCGTCGATAATCCCGATCAGGTTTCTGTGACCGAGCGCGTCTCCGGCGGCGAAACCGTATTCGAAGTTCGTGTCGCTGACGGTGATATGGGCAAGGTCATTGGCCGGCAGGGCAGGATTGTAAAAGAAATCCGAATCCTCATGCGGGCTGTTGCCCAGCGAAAGGGCAAAAAGGTATCAGTCGATAT
>JAZLFI010000128.1:0-2406 GCA_045615725.1 Oscillospiraceae bacterium | reverse complement strand
ATACGCACGCCGCTGAGGGCTTCGTCCGCCGTGAAACAAATATCCTCCACTTTACTGCTCCTTGCTCTTTTTGTTTTTATAATCCCTGTAAATATCCCATATCAGATAACCCACAAGCATAAATGAGCCGCAGGTAACGAGAATATCCGCAAAATTGAATATCGGGAAATCCACAAACAGCACCTTTATGAAATCCACAACATAGCCCTTTGCAATGCGGTCAATGAGATTACCCAGACCGCCCGCAATAATCATAACAGACACCGTAAGCAGGTAGCCGCCCTTAATCTTTTTAAGAGCTATGGCGATAAGCCCCGCGAGGATAATAACGCCCGTTATGATTGAAAGAAGCGTTGTGCTTTGTGAAAATGAACCAAACGCCGCGCCTGTGTTCTCAGCGTAATCCCAGCTCAAGAAGCCTTTTATGACGGTAATCTGCCCTGTGTCGGGGAGATTTACCTGAACAAAATACTTGATAAGCTGGTCAGCGGCTGTAAGCACCGCGACGCAGATAAAACTGACAATAACCGCCATTATCTCTTGAAGAAGCCTTTGAATTTCGCCGCGAAGCCGCCGCCCTTTCCGTTGGGCTTGTCGTCTTCATCGTCGTCAAAGTAATCGTCGTCATCGTCATCGTCATCGTCGTCGTAATACTCATCTTCGTCGTCATCATCGTCAGCGTCATTTTCGTCGCCGAATTTGAAGCTGCTTAAATCAAACCTGAAGGTATCGCCGCCCTCTTCGGGTTCGTAGTCGGATTCCTCCGCCTCCTCTTCCTCAAAAGCGTTGCCGCCGAACTCCATGTCGTAGTCGTCCTCTTCAAGGGGCTCGTCAATAACCTGTTCGCCGTCGATTGTTTCAAATATATCTGTAAGAGAGGGCATCTTTGCTTCTTCCTCGGGTTCTTCCGCGCCCTGCTCCTCATATTCGTATGTTTCCTCCCCGGGCTCTTCCTCATACTCTGCCAGCGGCTGACTGTAATCGTCTGAGTCCTCGTCGGTGTATTTATTGAGATAATCCTCAACAGAAATCTCAGTGTCGTCCTTTTCCTCGGCAGGCTCTGCTTCGGGCTCTTCTGCCCAGACTGCCTCGTCCTGTGCTTCGGCTTCCTGTGCTTCGGGCTGTGCGCTTTCAAGGGCGGGAGCTTCGGCGGCAGGCTCTAACTCTGCCTGTTCCGGAGCTTCAACAGCATCGACAACAGCGACGGCTTCGTCTGAGCCTTCAACCTCGGGGATTTTGTTGATGATTTCGATATGTTCTGAATAAAGTGTGAGAAGCTCGCGCTTGAATTTGTCCGCTTCCTTCTCAATGAGGTCAAGACCTGCCTGAGCCTTAATCATATGGTCTCTGGCAACAACCTCCTGCTCCTTTGCCTCGGCTGTAGCGTTTCTGATAATATCAGCCGCGTGTCTGTTGGCCTTGTCGATAATCTCGGACGCTCTTGCGCGTGCGTCGTCAAGGAGCTTCTGAGCCTTTTCGTTGGAGGTAGTCTCCTGATTCTTTGCGTATTCGTCCGCCTCTGCTTTCTTGGCAGCTGCCTCCTGCTCTGTTTCTTTCACAATGCGGTCGGCTGTGCGCTGAGCTGTAAGCAGAGCGTTGCGGATATTGTCTTCATCATTTTTGTATTCATCAAGTCTTTCGGCAAGAATGCTGATTTTCTTAACTAAATCGCCGTTCTCCTTGAACATCTGCTCATAGTTCTCGGCAACGATGTCAAAGAATTCATCTACCGAATGGGCGCGGTAAGCGTTTTTGCCCGCAACCTCAAAATGATGATTCATAATTTTTGACGGTGTAAGCATAAATTATTCCTCCTGTCGGCAGCCTTAAAAGACTGAATCGCTTGCCGCTGAGTTGACAAATTCATCAAGAAGTTCGCCTGTAAGCGGAACATTGTTGGGTGTGATGATATAGGCTCTGCCCGCAACGCGCTGAATCGCGCCGTCGTTTGCGTAGGCAACGCCTGAGAGTACATCGAGAATTCTGCGTGAATCGTCGTCGCCGCAGGTCTCAAGATTAAGAACAACTATTCTCTGCTCAATAAGAACATCCGCAACGGAACGGATTTCGTTGAAAGAATCAATCTTCTTGAAAACAACATGAGCCTTCGTAGCCGACTGACGGGGTGCGGGAGCGGGAGCCGCCGAAGCTGAGGTGCGGATATCAACTACATTATCTGTCTTAAAGGAGTCAGCCTTATATGCGTCCGCCTTAAACGTGTCGTTCGTTTTTGCGTGGCGGTCTGTGCGCGGTTTCTTATAGACATATTCTTCCTCCTCTTCTTCCTCTTCCTCATCAACCTCAACATCATCAAGATATTCTTCTTCCGACATGCTGAATGCATTTTTAACCTTGTCAATGAATCCCATAACTTTATCCTCCGATTATCTGTAATTTCTCGCTCCG